>JBCCFU010000001.1:0-23021 GCA_039029575.1 Bacteroidota bacterium
GGGTTTTGCCTAGATTAGCATGTCACAAAACAAGAAAATTTGCTTGATAAAAAAGCCGCTTAAGAAAATAGCCATACCTCAAAGGGGAGAGGCAGTCCTCTAGGTTCATTTTTTTCTATGAGATAAAAAGATAATTTTATATCTTACACAATAACACTAACTTTTTAGCCCCTTTCACCATGAAAAAAATTTATGTAGTTGTCTTTTTTATTCCTTTCGCCTTTAGTAGTGCTGTAGCATCGCTACAACCTACGATTACAAATAAACTAGGCCAAACCTTTACCTTTGATGGTAATGGCTATGCTTCGGTGGTAGACGCTTTTGGCGAAGACTTAGGCACCTATCCTGTGAATGACAATAACCCTTTTTGGTATCAGGACATACAGTTAAAACAAGAAGGAGGTGAAGGAGTTGTCTTTGTAGGCGTAGGGCTGAAAGGAGCCGGCGGCATACAGATCATTATTAAAACATTGACAGGTCAAAAAATACCTCTTACAATAGATGAAGATGATGACATCGAAAGTCTAAGAAAGGCTATTACAGAAAAAGGAATCTCCCTACAAGACAAGATGATAAGCTTTAGAGGTAAAAGTTTAGCACTAAATCGTACACTCAAAGAATATAACATTAGAAATAAATCTGTTTTGTATATTTTAGAAAAAGAGGAGACAGAACATAAGCATCAAAGACCTGATGATATTCAAATATATATCGTAAATCTGTCAAACGTCCAAAGACATGCACACCCCATAATGGTTAACCATAAAACCTGCACAGTATCGGCGCTTAAAAAAGATATCAATAGCATGTATGGTGTTCGTACAAATGAACAAAAACTTACTTTTAAAGGCGAAGTGTTAGCTAATAAAAAAACCCTGTTTGAGTGTGGGATAACTACACAAAGTACTATTTATTTATCTATATTCAGAGAAAGATCGCTCTCTTTGGGTCAAGAAAGTTTTGGGCGGGGATCAAAAAAAGAGATTAAACTAGAGGAAGGCCTCTTAAATCGGTCTATGGTAAGCATTGAAAGTAATCGTAGTAATCGTAGTGATCGTAGTGCTGCTGCCGAACTAATATTCACAAATCAACAAGAAGTAGAAGAAGTCTCAAGGATTGGTAACATTATGCATGGGCAAGATGAATTTTCAAAAAATATTGAAAAGAGTTCTTTGATGGTCGGGTTAAAAAAGGGTAAAAAGGAAATAAAAAGGGCAGTTGACCTTATTGAATCTTTTTTTGATCAAATCGATCTTACTCAAAATGAGATACTAGATGTCTATGACGCAAAAATGAAGTACTCCAATAGTTGCTTGATTGACAATACCTATAAAGTAGAACTCATGATCACAGGTGGATCAATGATTATCGGGGTAGCTATATTGACCATGGACAATTATAGATCAGATGAAGGATCACAACTTAAAGTTTATTATCATAATGTCATAACGATGCTCGGTGCAAGTGTAACTATGTTAGAGTTGATAAAAATCATTCTTGAGCGTCATAAAAATAATGATTATGAAAATCGAAAAAGAACATTCATCTCAAGACTAAACTCTACTGAAAGTAAAAAAGATTTTGTGGAATTAGTTAAAAATTACATTAAGTACAAATCAGAACCTAAATTTTTTTGTTGGAATAGAATCCCCACCTACATAGTTTACTTCTCTTGTTCACTTATTTCACTGATACTAGGTATTGTCATAGCATCTATGAGTCAAATTTGGTATAGCGAGAATCATGAAGAAGATGCTAAAAACCATTCTACTATTTTTATACTAGGTATAGCCGTTTTTGGAACAGAGTTGTTGGGAATGCTCTTCCATTTTGTCTGACAACCTACATTTTATCACAAAAGAGTTAAAAGCATTGCTAAGATTAGGAATTAGGCTGCAAAAAAGCTAATTTTGCCGGGTGGATAAATAGCCAAGGTCTTCGGACCGCTTTTTATTCATGAAATTATGCGTATGTGGTGGAACGGTAGACACGCTATCTTGAGGGGGTAGTGCCCTAACGGGTGTGAGGGTTCAAATCCCTCCATACGCACCACCTTTTACATACATATTGCCATAGTGACATCTCAGAACCTTGCGGCAAAGTAATTGCATCATACTGATGAGCGTTATTATTGTAAAAATTGTGTTGTATCATGACCCTAAAAGAAAAAGAGAAGATCCAAAAGAAGAAAAAAGCGCCTACTGATCAATCGATCAAAAAGAGTAAGCCGTCCCCTCCTCCAAAAGTCGAGAAAACCACTGAGCCAGACTGGAAAGAGAAGTATATACGCCTTTACGCAGAGAATGAAAACAGTCAAAAGAGACTTGCTCGTGAGCAGCTTACCAGAAGTTTGATGGCGAACAAAGCCTTTATCCTTGACCTTTTGCCCATCATCGACGACCTAGAGCGTGCCATCGACAACCTACAAGCCGCCAACGTACCCAAAGAGACCCAAAAAGGCCTTACCCTTATTTTAGGCAACTTGCATGATACACTCTCCCAAAGAGGCCTTACGCCCATCAAAGCGGACATCGGCCAAGAACCTAACCCAGAAGAACATAGAATACTTAGCCAACTGCCTACCAAAGACGAACAACTCCAAGGCAAGATCACCGAAGTCATCCAAAAAGGCTACTCCCTACACCAACAAATCATACGACCCGCTCAAGTAATCACAGGTAAATAAAACATGAAAGACTACTACGAAATACTAGACATCCAAAGAGATGCTACTGAAAAGGAGATAAAACAAGCCTACCGAAAAAAAGCCCTTAAATATCATCCTGACAGAAACAAGGGCAACAAAGAAGCCGAAGAGAAATTCAAAGAGGCTGCCATCGCCTACGAAGTACTCAGCGACCCACAAAAACGTCGCATATACGACCGATACGGCGAAGAAGGTCTAGGTCAAAACGGACGGTACCAACCCAAAGTAAGTGTAGAAGATATCTTACGTGACTTTGGAGACATCTTTAGTGCCAACAGATTCAAAGACTTCTTTAACGTACAAGACCTCAGGACACAAGAAGACCTTAATATCTACTTAAAGATAAGGATCACACTACAAGAGTCCGTCAAAGGAGTACGAAAAAAGATAAAAATCCAACGTTATATCACCTGCTCAGACTGTGGAGGCAACGGAGCCGAAAGCGGCACCTCCCTTGAAGTATGCAGCAACTGTCATGGTACAGGACAAGAGCAATCTGTTCAGAAAAACATGTTTATTCAGATGTTCTCGACGAAACTATGTCGAAAATGCGAAGGAGCTGGCAAAATCATCTACCTCACTTGCTCTGGATGCAAAGGGCAGGGGCGACAACAAGTAGAAGAAACCATCACCCTAGACATCCCCGCTGGTGTCATCCAAGGCATACAACTCACCAAGACAGGCAAAGGACATGCCCCAGTCCGTGGCGGTGTGCCAGGCGATTTGGTCATCCTTATCGAAGAAGTCGAAGACGAGCTACTCAAAAGAGATGGCCTCGATATCCACTACCGATGTGTTATCTCCTTGCTCGATGCGATCCATGGTAGCAAAGTAAAAGTGCCCACTATGGAAGGCGATGTCAAAGTCAACATCCCATCCAACACCCAAAGCGGACACCGTATCATACTCAAAGGCAAAGGACTCCCTAAGGTAGGCTCACTGCGTACCAAAGGTAACCAAATCGTACACGTATATGTCTGGACACCCAACAAAATAAGCAAACAAGCGAAAGAACAACTCGAAAAATTGGGCGAAGAAGGCCTCTTTACCCCACCTGAAAGACCTGTCGATCCCAACTTTTTTAAAGAGATGAAACACTGACGATTATGAATCGAACAGCTGAATGAGGTAGCTTCTCCAAATTTTGCTATCTTGTCAAAAAGAAATTAGCTATTCGTCATCCTCCCACTATGTTTCAAGCCTTTATCAACCTACTCTTTCCACGCACCTGCTTAGCCTGTCAACACCTCCTTGGAGACCAAGAGCAGCACGTATGTATGACTTGCTTGGCGACGCTCCCATCGGCTGAGCTAGAAAGTCATGCGAGGCGCACTTCCCTGACAGAGAAATTTTACGGCCTCTTGCCTCTCCAACACGCCTTCTCCCTCTATTATTTTTCTAAAAGAGGACGGGTACAAAAGCTCTTGCACCATTTGAAGTATCACCAACAAACTGAAGCGCTCCATTTCTTTGGACACCATCTCGGATACAAGATACAACAAACAGGCCACCAAGCCCATTTTGACCTGATCATTCCCGTCCCCTTGCACCCAGATCGCCTACAACAGCGGGGCTATAATCAAAGTGAGTGCTTCGCCGAAGGCTTGAGCCAAGCCCTTGATATCCCTATGAACAAGGAAATCCTTCAAAGAGACGTACACACCTCTACACAGACAGCCAAGAGCCGAAAAGCACGATGGAAAGACCTTACGGGTGCCTTTTCTCTACAAAAAAACCTTCGAGAGAGCCTTCACAAGAAAAAAATCCTACTTGTCGACGACCTGGTCACCACAGGCGCTACCATCGCTGCCTCTGCTCAGCCCCTTCTCTCTGCTGCCCCCCAAGCCCTTAGCTTGGCCACCCTGGCTTTAGCTGTGTGAAACCTTCTATCTTCCCTCAGAGTCTCCTAAAAGGGACTCTGAGGCATAAAGTACAGTTTACTTAGTTAAATCTGAAGTACTCGACTTTTTGATTAAAAATTTACCCTAGGATAGAAAGTATGCATAAAGGAGGCTTAAATTTTTTTACACAAACTGCAGAGTTTTGAAGGCATAGGCTTGATTTTTTGCATTTTTTGTTATACAAAAATAACGTTTTTTGCCTAAAAAATACAGTTTTTAAGCTTTAAAGGCCGTTTTTAAGGTGTGTGCAGGGATAACTACTTAGCCGCCACGCGATTCCACTAGCAATCCGAAAATTCCTTTTTCTTTTTTTTTGCTATCTCTTTTATTAGAAATAATCGTGTTTTTGTTGACGTGGTAGTCTTTTTCCTTATAGTATGCTGGGAGTGGTAACGAACCTTTAAGATCTAAGAGTGACGCGGATTTTCGAACATAATTATCACTTGAAAAAAATTTACTCTTCTTCCTGTCGAAATAAGCTTTGTTAAGAAGTTTTGTTGCCTCGTCTTTACTATATTTGAGACTCCACCCGTGAAAAAACCCCTCTCTTTTTCCTGCCATCAGCGCTTGCTTTAACTGATTATATTCTTCCCTTGTAGTTTCAGTTTCCTGATCACCAACTATTGCCAACACCATTTCTGCTTGGAGTATACTTGCTTCATCAGCAATTTTACTGTTTAAAACAATCGGAATAGTGCTTTGGTGCACAGCTTTAATACCTGTATACTCTGGTACCTCCATAGATTCTATCACTTTTGTTGATTCAAAGAATTTTATCTTTTCTTCTGTTGTCACTTTAGATACCCAGTCCAATCCAGCCTTGTTTAGCTCTTGAACATTAAACCTAGATTCTATCCTTCCTGGGTTTATTTTTCCATCAATTTGAAGAAGCCTATATTTTGCCTGATCAGAGATATAAGGCATGGTAACATAGAAATTTTTAGGAATGGGGCGACCTTCACCTGTGTTAGCGTTATTAAAATGTTGCAATATATTTAAAGACTGTGCCCCAGAATAGGCCATATCATCTACCAAAAAGCACCAAGTCTTATCGTTATTCTCATCGAGTTGTGCTAAAATATCTAAGAGTTTGCCACTTACAGTGTCACTTGAGGAATTCAAATCTCCCCCTCCTGATATAAAGCGGTATATTTTATCTTTGGGAAGTAGTTGGTCGTTTGCTTTTCGAATTCCCTTTTCTTTATAAGTAGCGCCATTAAGATATCCCCAGAGAATAAAGAAAATCCAAGCAGCTGACTTTTGTATATTCCCAGGTACTAAGAAGTAGATGGTTTTGCATTCTTTTTTTTGTATTTCTTTTCTTACGCTTTCTGCAAGTTTAGCCATCTGTTCATCAAGTATAGTCCAGCTTACATAATTTTTTTTTAGTGCTGCTATATATTTTTCTGGCCATTTCAGTGCCTCTTTTAGAGGTACATTGCCACGTATTTTTGATTTTTTTATGACTTCTTTCTCTTTCTCTATCCATGTTTGCATGACCTTGTCATTGGGTTTTAGCTCGTTTTTTTCTTTCTTTTTGATTCTATCTATGATAAAATGATCTTTGTTTTGATCAAAAAAATTATCGATTTCTTTCAAAGTAAGGAAATTATCTGTTAGTCTCCTCTTATTCTCTAGTCTCTTTTGCGCTAGCCTCTTAGCTTTTGCCTTCCCTTTTTTCAATCTCTCTTGTTCTGCTTTCTCCTTCTTTATCCTCTCTTTCTCTAGCCTCTCAGTTTCTTCCTTCTTTTTTCTCAACCTCTCTTGTTCTGCTGCCTCTTCTTTTCTCAGTCTCTCGTTCTCTAGCCTCTCAGTTTCTGCCCTCCTTCTTCTCGATCTCTCTAGTTCTTCTTCCTCCTTCTCTCGCCTCTTAGCTTCTTTTTTTTCTTCCGAACTAAGTTTACTAAAATACGACACTACAGCAACCAAACCAATAACACTACCAGTAATTAATATCTTCACTAATTTACTTTTGCGTTTTTGATCTTGGACTGATTCGCTTGTCTTTTCTTCTTCTTCTACATATTTATCTGCACAACAGGGGGGAAGCCAAAAGGAAATAAGCATACTAAATAAGCTAAAACGCTTAACAGGGGAAAGGGACATCTTAAAATTTTTTATTATTTGGGCACAAAGGTAAAGAAAAATATTTTAATACTATACATAGTTTTATATATCTTTGTTTAGCTTCTTTCAACGCTTTAAAAGAGCAAGTAGAGGAGCTCAAGGAAAAACTGAAGAACCATTTAGAAAGAAGTATATGCGATTAGAGATCAAGTAGGGTACGGGACAAACACCTATTGATGAGAATGAAGAAAGAGAGGGCGCAATCCCTTGTGCTCTAGTAACCTACCCAAGAGGATACATTAAACTACTCTCCCTGACTATTTTTTTTGCTAATGATTTCTTGCTTACTTTTGTTCTTTAAAAGGTTCTTATTTTTTTATGTCATCTATTTTTATCTCCTCAGCAGAGTATCACCGCCATGGGATGGAGGCTTGGCAACACGCCCTGAAGGACTATCTCCCCCGCTACCTCGATGAGCGGATATGGTGTTTGTATGGCGATCTAGGAGCGGGTAAGACGACGTTTGTACAATCTTTTTGTGCTTATCTAGGGGTGACTGATAGGGTAAAAAGCCCGACGTTTGGGTTGCTACACGAATACTTTACCCCTCAAAAAGAGCCTATTTATCATTTAGACTTGTATCGGATCAAAGACAAGCAAGAAGCTTTGGATATAGGGTTAGAGGAGTATCTCTATAGTGGAGCATATTGTTTGATCGAATGGCCGAAAATCATCGCCTCATCGCTGTCAGTACCACGCCTCGACCTCTTCTTTAGTCATGAGGAAGAAGGCATCAAAGTTGTAAGTTACGATAGGAAATAGTCACTAGCAGTTAGCCAGAGAGCTTTGGCTTTCAAGGAAGTGGACAAGCTGCATGATATCGCTTGGTTTGATGTGCTGCTTGAAGTATTCTTTAGAAATCTCCCCGGGATGATGCTCTGAAGTCGTCTTGACGATCAACACATTGTCAAGCTTTTCAAAGAGCTTGATCGTCTTAGGGGCAGAAATCGTTGTATCTTCTTCATTGATGACCAATACGTACGGTTTATTATGAAACACAGGCTCTTTCCTATATTTGATAAGCATTTTGGCAGTTTCAAAGAAAGTATACGGATCTATGTTTTCTTGCATCAGCCTAACATGCTTGGGAGGTGCTTGTTTATGGAGGAAACGTTTGAAATAACGGGCATGGTAGACAGGTTTATGCAAACGTAACGTGGTGACAAACCTAAGCAGCTTTTTTAGAAAATCATAACTGTAGGTATCATCTCTTATATAATGTCTATTGATAAAAGGGGCCAACGCAAGAAAGCCTTTGCATCGATCGTCCACTTGGCAGCCGTTGACTACCGAAAAGCCAAAACTTACCCCCCCCAAAATATATGAATCTAAGCTTAAAGTGTTAAGCTCTTTTTGAATATGGTTAACGTAACCCTCAAATGATATCTTCTTTAGCCTTTTCTTCTGTGATATAAAGCCAGGTAAGTCGATGGGGTATACTGTGAAAAAATCGGAAAGGAAGGTATATAACCCTTGAAGAAGAAGGCTGTTCGAGGGAAAAGAGTGAATGATAACTAGGTTTTGCTTATTCATACCACAGTGCTGGTTTTATTAAAACAACATATATCATTATATCAAACTATACAACCCATTTTTTTGTGGATACCTACTCTTTCGTAAGGTACGAGGCGTTATTTATAGCTAGTCTTCGTAGTAAAAAGTCTTCTCTCATAAAAAAGTAGGTTAAAAATTTGTTTTTTTCAAAGCTTTATTATAACTTAACTATTAAATGGTGATATGGATGACCATCTTACCATGTTTTTATTGAGTCTTTTACCCCTTTAATCATGCATTATACATCTACCCAACTATTATGGCTTGTCAAAGTTGAGCACACAGTATGGCGTAGATGTAGTGTTGTAAAATACGAGTCGACACGGTTGTGTAAAGCTCGGTTATAAGCTATTAGTAAGCGTATATATCACACCCCACCAATAACCAATGGATTTTTATCCACTTTTGCTGTTTTCCCCCTTTTAGACAAAAGATTAGTTTGCGGTGGGGATGTGTTATTATTGTTTTCTCTCTATGGTTGGCTTCTTACCCTGCCATTCAATGTATTTTTTGTTTTTAAATGTTTAAAATGCTTTTTTTTGTTTACCTTTGTCATATAGAAACAGCATTCAGGGCCATATATTCATTGAAAGCAGGTCATTTGTAGTTATTTTGCAGCCTTTGTCTTGAGGGATGTATGCAGTTAGCGGAGATATTTCTTGCAGATAGTGAAAAGGCCTATAATGGGTGTTTTATTAAAAAATTATTAGAAATTCGTAACCATTAAGCTTCCTCGCTCATGAAACCTTGTCTCTCTTTTATAGATCAAATCGTCACCCAACTACATAAAAAACATACCAAAGAGCTCGCAGAGACAGCGTTGTTGGTCCCAAACTACACTTTTGGCAATAAGCTACTGCGTAGTCTAGGGTGCCAGATTGGAGAAGCATCATGGGCACCTATGATTTATACATTGCCTGCGTTTATAGATGCTTGTTCTCCATTGCATCGACCTGAAAGGATTGCCTTGCTTCTCCAGCTTCATAAGGTAGTTCGTGTTCAAAGGGTAAGAAAAGCGTCCTTTGAAGACTTCTCTACTTGGGGAGGACAGCTATTAGACGATTTTGAAATGATCGACGACTATTTAATATCTGCGGAGGAGCTGTTTACCATTCCAAAAAAAAAGCTTTCTGGAGATCCCATGACTTATGACTCTTTTTGGGGGATAATGCATGGCAACAACGTGGGGGAGATACAACAACGGTGGCTTTCTTTGTGGAGGAGATTGCCAGCACTATATGAGAGGTATCGCACAACACTCCTTGGCAATGAGATGGCTTATGGAGGTTTACAACGTCGTAAACTTTACGAAATGCTCAAGTACGCTCGATACGACTTCAAAAATATCACATACAAACGTATTATCGGTGTAGGTCTTTACGAGTTGACTCCCTCCGAAGAGCAAATTCTTCGTTATATAGGTGTGCAAATACCTCTCTCTTTTTATTGGGACCGCGATCCTTATTATTGTGATCCTACTGTTGACCACCCAGCAGGGGAAGCTTTCAGAAGGCGTGAAAAAGCGCCATTTTTTTCTCATGCAATGGAAAAAACGTATACTTCACATATACAGGCTGAGCCACCAGACGTTGAAGTAATCGCTGCCCATGGCGTAAGTGGACAGGTGACCGCATTGTCTGAAATCCTCCAAAAGTTAATCAAAGAGGAAGGAGCCGAAGAGGTAGCAGGAAAGTCGGTCATCATCATGCCAGAATCAACTTTTTTACTCCCTCTACTTGCTAACTTGCCAGCTTGCTTGGGAGAAGTAGAGATCCAAGGTTATCCGCTGAACTTAACGCCTGCCTATACGCTCTTGCTCACGTTACTACGCTTCCAAATAGCTTGGCGAGAGGCGAAAGGGACTGTGCGTGAACCTTTGCTCCATGCGATCATCGCACTATCTTCCCATCCCTACTTAAGAAAAGATGAAAAAACAACGCAAAAGCTACAAGAGATCGCAAGTAGTGACCTTTCTCAACTAGCCAACTTACTTCCAACCCTAGGCCTCCTTGGTAACTGTTTGAAGCCTTTGGAGGAAAATGACAATGTGCTGACTTTCATTGAAGGGCAGCTCTTTGACATCAAAGGCGAAAAAATAGCTACAAAAAATGACATGCCTGCGTGGGAAAAAGTGGCTTTCGATGAGTTGCTCGAGCTTTGGAAGATGATCCGCCGAACTTGCTCTAAAGAGAAGCGCCTGGTTGACCCTTCTCGCGCTTTGATTTCCTTTGTAGCGCAAGAGGTAGCCAATCGCTCCCTTACCATCCCTGCTGCTAACAATAGAAAGGGCTTGCCTATCATGTTATTGAACGGTACGATAGGGTTGGATTTTGACTATGTCTTCGTCTTATCGATGAACGAAGGTGTCTTCCCTCCTCCTTTGAAAAAGAATTCTTTCGTTCCTGACGTTTTACAAAAGAAATACAACTTTCCAGATACAGCACGGAAACAAGGGGTCTTTGCTTATCCTTTTTACCGCTTGCTAGCCAGAGCTAAAAAGGCTTTTCTACTCTATAATAAGTCCGACGGACGCTTTGGAGAACGTAGCCGCTACTTACATGACCTTACCTATGGACTCGGATGGAAGATGACAACACGTGACTGGATGCCTTCCTTGCTCTTACCTAAACGCATGGAGATGGTCATCAAAAAAGATAAGGCGATCATAGAACAACTTACTTATTGCGATGTCAATGAAAAGATACTACGGGTATGGACCCCATCGGCTATCAATACCTACTTAAACTGTCCACTCTGCTTCTATACCCAACATGTCCTTGGCCTTCGAAAGCCAGAAGTGCCACACATCGAGATGGACCCCCTCACTTTCGGTAGACTCTTTCATGCGATCATGGAAAAAATTTATCAACCACATGTAGGTAAAATTATACAAAGAGATACTACCTCTCAAATAAAAAAAGCACTCCAACAGGAAGTCGAAGCAGTTTATACTCGCCTCTTACCCTATGTGGGCACAAAACGAAGTATTGACTGGACCGCTAAAAAAGTGTTGGAAACATTCGTAAAAAAAGTAGTATCACAAGACGCATCATATACACCTTTCAAGCTGCTTAGCGTGGAAGCACACCACGCAGGAAAGTCCTCTCCATACTTTTTCCCCCTCTCAAATAAACAGAAAATAGCTTTCGGAGGAGTCATCGATCGTATTGATAAGAAAAACGAGGTCATCCGTGTGATAGACTATAAAACAGGGGCTTTTACCCCTAAAGTCGACTCTCTTGACAACCTCTTCGACACTATGAACCCTACCCGAAACCAAGCAGCATTTCAGCTCTTCTACTATGCATGGCTCTATACAAAACAACACGATCTTCCTTACGGTATGTCTATCATGCCAGCGGTCATGACTACCCGCAATGTATCGACCTCTCACGAAGCAGGTGCTTTTCTCTTGCGAAACGACAGTGGATATGCTCCTATCTATAATATGGCTCCTTACTTTTTCTCTTTTGAACAAAAGCTACAAAAGGTAATGGACGATATCTTTAACCCTTCGATCCCTTTTATACGCAGTGTTCATCAACATACACAAAAAGCTATCTGTGAAGAAGTCTTCTTTTAAGTAATAAAAAAAAATGGTAGTACGCAAAGCGCACTACCACGTTTCACTGAGCTTTTAACCATTTACCATGAATGGTTGTGAAATTGGTAACAAACTTAGCGAATTTAAAGGTAATAACCTATATAAAAAGCTCTATCCTTTTATTTTATTTAAAAAAAACAATATTTTTTTGATTTAAAAAATGAAAAAGAGCTAACGAATAAATAAAAATTGGCAAAAAGGACGGAACTGCTCCTTCGTAAACGTTAACGAAAACTGAGGTCAATGGCTTTTTTTGGTTTATCTAAAAAAAAATGGTAGCGCACAAGCTGTGCGCTACCACCCCTTCACTGAGCTTTAAACCATCTACCATGAATGGTTGTGAAACCGTTATCAATGATAACTTGCGATAACTTATTTTTATACACAAAGTAGTATTTATCTCTCTCAATAGTGAATTATAAGCTGTCAATTGTTGCAATGATTCTCAAAAATAGATCATCCTATGAGAACGATGGTCGTTATGATCAGTAGAGAATACGCCATTTTTCTGGAAGAGTAACAGTATCTATAACAAAACTTGATTGTCAAGTGAACGCTCCCTAGCGCCTTTGAAGATCATTACTCGATGCTTCGTACAAGGCATTTATCTTCTGTCCTCTACTTGCTGCCTTTTATTCTTCAAGAAGGATAGGACAACCACGAGGATGCAGACGAAGCAAAGACCACCGACTACTTGTAGCGTGGGCAATGATGGAGATCCCTCTTTGTTCTTCAAAGGGTTGGTATCATCGTCGCCCGAACCTGTGGACTCTTTTTCATACCCTACCTTATCGGTAAGATAGTTGACAAAATCCTGCATTTTATTTTCTTTGGCTTTGTTGAGTATGATTTTTTCTTTTTTCTCAAGGGCAAGCAGTTGCTTGTTGACCTTTTCATCGGGAAAGAGACCTTTGATGTAGTTTTGATCATCATCATCTAATTCTTCTTTTTTAACCATCTCTTCTAAGAAAGTTCGTATTACTTCATCCTTGTAAGTAGTAAAGGTTGTTAAAAGGTATTTTTCTCTATCTCTCTAATAGGTTTATGCTGAAGTAGTATTTGCACCAACACTAACGGCATTTTTTTCCTTTAGAGTTTTTTTATAACTTTTTGCAAAGCATTATCTTCGTATTTAATAGATATATTACTTTCTGCGTCATTATGTAACCCAAGAAGAGCTTTAACCATGTAAAATTTTCTATCATTAATTGCTTTTTGTAGATCTTTAGCATCAGATTTTTCAGCTGACTTGTATTTTTTACTACCGTAAAAATCATCCTTTAGCTCCTTTTTTTGTTCGTCAGCAAGGCTCTATAGAGCTCATCAACAAGGTGAAGGCAAGGAAGAAGAGGGTGTTATTTTTCTTGAACATAAGGGGTTTTAAGTGTACGTTTTACTAGTTTTTTGCTTGCTATATGTATGGAAAACGAACTGAAGGTAAAGTTATAAAATACAGCCTTCATTTACAAAAATTACTGATGGATTGTGAGGGGCGTTTATGAGAGTGTCAACAAGATGAAAGCTAGAAAGAAGAGGGCGCTGGTTCTTTTGTAGTTTCTAGCTTTTTCTTGTTGTACTGCTTCCAAAGGTAAAAGGTGACGGGGGCAGCTATCATAACGATAAGGACGACGCCCCAAGAGCTAGAAGACTCGGTACCTATATTTTTCCCGGGTTTAGAGGATTTAAAGGGATTAAAGAAATCAAACTCAACTTTGTTAGAGTCACCTGTTTCGTCTGGGGCGAGTGGAGGGGCTTTAGTAGTAGTTGTAAGGTTTAGCTCTTTTTGGATTTTTTTCTACTCGTTGGATATATCAAAAGGTAACTCAAACTCTGTAACGCCATAAGCATGGCTTTTTCTTACTGTTAATTTTTTGTTTTGATTAAAAAGCAACATAAAAAGTGAATTTTTAAGACGAGCAGACGTTAATATACGTTTTGCATCGTCTTTGCTTAGTTTGTCTAGGTGACCAAATATCAATGAGTATATCGATGCTTTGTCTGCGTTTTCGGATTGCATGATTTGGGAAAGGAGCGAATTTTTATCACTTACACTAAATTCTAGTTTTTTGCTAAATATCAAATCTACAGTATCTTTTGCGTTTTCTTCAGTGAGAAAGGAGAGCAAAGACTTACCTTTGGTATCACTGTATCTCTTATTCTCTAGTGCTCTTTTAGCATCAGAATTCGAAAAAGAGTCAACAACAGTGCGTATTACAGCGTATGCCTTTTTTTTGTTTGTTTGGATAAGTTTCCATATTTCTGGTCGGGCTTTTTGTCTGATTTTTTCTTCAATAAATAAAGTCAGCATTTCATCTTGCTCGTTTTCAGGTCTTGTTCAGCAAGGTAGTGAAGTAAAGTTTTTCCATTTTTTTCCATTTTTAGTTGTAACATGGAGTCAATAGCGTTTACAGCCTTTCCATCATTAAGACCGTTTAGATATTGTAGGATGTTCGAGCATACTTGGGAGAAAAGGGCCTTATTCTGTTTTTTATAACCAAAAGGGCGTTTTGTAGAGCTTCTTTCGCTTTTGGAAAGCTAAACTCATCATGATTACCATCATGACGGTTGTTATTTTTATTAATATGTTTAGAAATCACTGATTTCATAACCTTATGAGTCTCTACTTCGAGGAGCCAGGTCAGCAAGGTTTTTTTACCTTTAATGGGATACGCTAGTAAATTCGTAGGTATGATGTTTCTGTAGCTATATAAATCCACGATTTCTTTTAATGCTTGGTTAAATTTTGTATCGTTCAAAGGTTCAAAAATAGTCTCTAAATAACCGTCAACTATTTTGTGGTCTTTATACCAGCTTTAATAAAATGTGAGGCAAAGATCAACTCTATAGCCTCTTTTATAGATTCTTCTATCAAGTAGGTTCCTAAAGGTTTAGCTTTGTAAATTTGCTCCGTTAGTGTATCTCGTCCTTTGGTTGAGTTTCGGATGGCGTTTCTGTAAGGGCAGGTAGGTTGCTTTTTTTCTTTTTTTTGGATATTTTTTTGACCTTCAGGTATGTGCCAACAGCGATAACGGAGAAAATGGGAAGGGTAAGGAATACGTAGTTTTTCTTGGACTGTTTGACCTCCGCACTAAGAAGGTATTTGAGTTTTCTTTTATTGGCTGGGGATAGGCTATCATCTTCTAATAGCTCTTTGGTGATGTTTTCTTTGTAGGTGAGTTCTTTTTTTTCTATAGTATCTTCTAACATGTTTTCCAGTGAAGTATCTTCTTGAAGAGCTGAGTAGTGGAGGAGATAGCCATTTTCATTTTCTATTTTTGTGAAATGTGGCTTGATACTGGGGTTGGTGAAGAGTATTTTTATGTTTTCTAACGGGATGCCTGAGGCTATTATGTCTTGGTCGCGGAAGAGTTTCATGGCTTTGTGAATGGCTTGTTCTGTATAAGGGATGCCTATATTTTCTGTTTTATCAGAAGAGGCGTTGAGCAGGGCTCTCATTAGAGGAGGGCTTTTTTTCAGGGCATTGATTAGGAGGGCTCCGTCTTTTTTCTCTTTTGCGATAAAGCTTGGTCGGTTGATCAATGATTTGATGAGTCGTATATTCCACGTTTTTGGACTCGTTTGGCGTAAGTATTTTTCTTGGAATGTTTTTATAGTCTTGTCATCGTATGAGATACCTGACTGTTGAAGGAGATATTTGACGAAGCTGTAGTGCTTATCATCCATGGCTCGATTGAGTATGATAGGGTTTTGTTGCTCCATTTTTCTTGCGTAGGCGCTTTTGGTAAGGAGGTTTTTGATGGTCTCTTCTTGGTAAGCTACTTCCTTGAAAAGAAGTTTAAAAAGATCAGCCTCTTTGTCATTTTCTATTTTGGTAAGTATCCTCGCATCTTTTCGTTCTTTGGCTATTACTTGTTTTTTTGTTTTGGGGTTGGTGAAGAGGTCTTTGATCGTATCTTTCGGATAAGCTATTGTTTGAAAAAGAAAGTCAAAAAGTTGTGAGGCGTTTTGATTGGTGACTATGTCGCTAGCGGCTAATTGGGGAAGTATCGCATAATTTTTTTTCTCGATTTGTATGGCTTCTGCCTTTTGTTTCCTGCTAAAGAGGGTGATAAGCATTTGCATGCTGGGTGGGGTCAACTTTTTCTGTAGAATGTTCTGTATGACGGTTTCGATGGTTTTTTTTTTGTAAGTCATTGTTTGAAAAAGAAAGTCAAAAAGCTGTAAGGCATTTTTATTGGTTATCTTGCTAGCTGCTAGCTTGGGAAGTATCGCATAATTTTTTTGCTCGATTTGCATGGCTTCTGCCTTTTTTTTACTGCTAAAGAGGGTGATAAGCATTTGTATGCTGGATGGGGTAAACTTTTTCTGTAGAATGTTCTGTATGGTGGTTTCGATGATGTCTTTTTTGTAAGGCACATTGTCTAAAAGAAGCCTAAAAAGAGTTGGGGCATTCATATTCGCTACTTTTAGGAGTATGGTTGGCTTTTTTTGTTCACTTTTTATTATGTCTTGTTTATTTTTTCCATTTGTAAGGAGGGCCTCAATCATTTGTATGTTTGACGAGGTCAACTCTTTGTTTAGAATTTTCTGTAAGATACACTGAATAGTTTTTGGCTTGTAATTCACGTTATCTAAAAGGAGTTTAAAAAGTTTTGTGTCATTTGTATCTGCTGCTTTTAGGAGTATGGTCGGTTTTTTTGTCTCACTTTTTATTATGTCTTGTTTGTTTTTTCCGTTTGAAAGGAGGGTTTCTATTATTTTTATGTTTGACGAGGTCAATTCTTTGCTTAGAATGTTGGAGGGGATGTGCTGAAGTGTTTTCTTGTCATACCCTACCTTTTTCAAAAGCAGATTCAATAAAGTGCTTTTAGCAGAGGCTATTTCTGGTCCAGACACGTTTATTATCTTTTTGAGTATGGTGTGCTTTTCTTTCTCAATAGGTATTAGGCGAGATGCGATTGCTTGATGTTCAAAAAGGGTTGTGATCATGTTGAAGGTCTCGACTTTTCGTATGTTTTTCTTGTTCAAACCTTCTTTTACAATGCTCCAAAGCGTGTTTTCAATAGCTTCTTTTTGATACGCTACGTTGTTTAAGAGCAATGTAAAAAACTTTGGGTTAAAAAAAATTTTAAAAAGGCTTGGTTTGTGCCATTTCGTTAGCTTAGTGAGTAAGACATACTTTTCTTGCTCTCTTTGGATAGCGAGTTTTCCATTGGATTTGTGATTAAAGAGAGTTTTCATCATCTTCATTTCCAAGTCGGTTATCGGTGCAATAATAGATTCTAAGAAGGAGTCCATAGCGCCTTTTGAGTAAGCTATGTTTTGCAAAAGAAAATTAAAAAGGTTTACTTGCTCACGTTTCATGACTTCTATGATGACCCCTCCATTTTGTTGCTCGCTTTTGAGGGCCATTTTTGCGTTTTTTGGACTTGTAAAGAGGGCTTTGGCCATGGTTTTCTTGATGTTCGATTCTCTCCAATACTCCTTCTTAATGCTTGCTAGGAGGGAGGCTATAGCATCTTTTGAGTAAGTTATTTTTTTTAAAAAAAAATTAAAAAATAGGGTTTGATTGTTTTCCATGACTTCTATGATGATCCCTCCATTTTGTTGCTCGTTTTTGAGGGCCATTTTTTTGTTTTTTGGATTTGTAAAGAGGGCTTCGGCCATGGTTTTGTATATTTTTGAATCTGTCCAGTAATTTTTCTTAATGCTTGCTAGGAGGGAAGCAACAGCCCTTTCTGAGTAGGTTACTTCTTGTAAAAGAAGATTAAAAAGTGATACTTGCTTATTCTCTATGGCCCTTATAATGATCTCTCCATTTTGTTGCTCATCTTCCATTATCGGTGGATATTGTAGCAAGGCTCTCTTCACTCCTTTGGAAACGCTATTGCCTTCTATTATTTCTTTGATTTCCTCCGGCGGGTAGCCTATACTTCCATTTTTGTTGGTTTTAGTAAATAGCTGAAGAAGAAATTTTACCCTAGTTTCATTGTTACGCTCTACAGCGTTCTTTAAAATTATTTGATCTTGGCTTTCCTGCTTTTTGATTTCTGCATTTACGGATAGGGCTTGTATGGTTGCAAAACTACTAGACTGACTTTCTGATAGTATACCGCAAGCATCATATGAGTCTATAGATTCCCCATAGTTTGTCACAAGATAGTTAATCACTGCTATATTATTTTTTTTCGCTGCCTGCTTTAGATACTTTATAGTGTTATTTTCTTTATCGTAATTATCTTCAGCTTTTTTCATTTTGTCTTTCACTTCTTCAAAGAGGACATTATCGCTAGTTGCACTGCATACGGGCACCATGGCGGTGAAAAAGAAGTTAAGAAGGAAGAAGAATCTGAAGGTATTTTTCATAATCATAATATGTGCATAAAGGTTATAGGAGCATTCAAATATATAGTAGGCAAAAAGATGCGCGAGGGCAAATTTACATAATTTTTGTTAAAAAAATGTATATGATTACTATGATAGGAAGAAAAGGTAGGGGGCTGATCAGCATTAAAAAAGTAATACGGTCTTTTATTATTTGGCTTCTGGATTGACTATGTTTACTGATGAGAAGCTAGTCAGGGCATATGAAAAGGAAGTGATGATCAAGTACGAGATATTCAAGGATTTTACAGAAGAAAAATGGATGATGCTCTTGCCGGTTGGGCCTGTTCCGAATGCGTAAAAGGGAGAGGTTTGTAAACTCAGGGAAGCGGTTTAGGAGTCACACTATGATTTCCACTTGCTTACTTTTTGCGTGTGCTACACAGGTGAGGATATATCCTTCTTCGAGTTCTTGGGAGGAGAGGCCTTCGTCTTCAGACATTTCGACGCTGCCTTTGGTGCATTTAGCGCGGCAGGTGTTGCAGGTCCCACTCATGCATGCGTAGGGTAGTTCTGCGCCTGCTTCCAGGGCTGCTTCTAGGACGGTCTGTGTATTGGGAGCGTTTGTTTGATAGGTTTGTCCTTCAAAGTGTAGTTTGAGGTCGTACGTAAAAGGTGTTTGCTTCGCGGGTAGGGATGGGGGGATGAAGCTCTCTTGGAAGATATGGCTTGGAGGTACTCCGCGTTGTGCTAAGGAGGTACGTATCATCTCCATCAGTCCCTTAGGGGCACACAAAAAATAAGTCGTTGGGCTGCCCTCGTCTTGTATGCGTTGTAGTAGGCTATGCAAGCGTTTGGGTGTCAGACGACCGCGGTACCCTTGCCATAGGGGAGAGGGGCGACTTAAGATATGTGTGGTCAGTAGCCTTGTGGGATAGCGTGCTTGCCATGCTGCCAAGGCTTCTTTATAGATGATGTCTTCTTCGTGTCGGTTGGCGTAGATGAGCGATATTTTCGTTTTTTCACTCGTTAAGAGTGCTTCTTTGAGTATTGAGAAGAGAGGGGTGATACCAGAACCTCCTGCTAACAAAACAAGGTGATGGTATGTGTGCTTAAGGGGAGGTAAGGTGAACTGCCCTGCGGGTGGTTTAGCTTCTAGGGTAAGGCCTTCGTGTGCATGCTTCTGCAAATAGGTTGAAACTTGCCCACCAGGGACCCGTTTGACGGTGATGGCAAGGGCATCGTCTCCGCTTGGGTGGCTAGAGAAAGAGTAGGAGCGTTCTACGTATTGATCTCCAAACGGGATGCGCAGCGTGATAAACTGCCCAGCAAGGTAGGTCCAGGCAGGCTTCTCAAAAACCAAGGTCACCGCATCTGCGGTCTCTTCTATGACTTGCTTGACTTTCAGTGTTATAGTAGTAGACATGACTCTTTTTATTTTTGGCACGATGGCATCTCTTTTATCTGCTCATCTATGACAGGCAAAATTAGCGAGCTATTTTTATACTGTCTAAAGAATCATTCCTAGCTACGAAAAAGCGGCGTTTTTATGCCTCAGAGTTATATGGTTGGCTTTGCAAAGGGAGATTGAGGTACTACAATTACGACAAAACGTAGCTAGGGATTACCTTTGTCGCTTGAATAAAACATTAGGATGAACTTATTACGATGTCTATTGCATGCTTTACAGAAAATATAGCCTTTGCGCCGCCACCTGTTGTCTCTTTGGCGGCATGGTTAGAAGAGGTTGTAGGTGAAGAAGAGAAAGAGCTAATTCAGCTCAACTTCATCTTTTGTGATGATACGTACTTGCATGCGCTCAACGTAGAACATCTGCAACATGACACGCTGACGGATGTGATCACTTTCGACTATGCAGACAAGGCGGATCATGTAGAGGGTGACATCTACATCAGCGTCGATACAGTGCATACCAACGCGAAAGAGCGGGATCTTCCTTTTGGCCATGAAATCAGCCGTGTCATCGTCCATGGTGTCCTTCACCTGATGGGCTACGAAGACAAGACTCAGGCCTCCCGTGCTCAGATGCGTGTACAAGAGGATCGATGTCTTGCTCTCCCTAGTGCGCAAGCAGTGATTGGCTGGTCATATAAACGTTAGAAAGTCTAAAAAACGTCGTCAAAATTTGACGGGGGCTTCCCTTCTTTCCCTATTCGGTGTTTTTTTAAAGAAAATGTCATGTTTACTATATATATTTACCTGACAATTTGGGACCTATTTTTATAGAAAAAAATAAAACGCTATATTTTAAATAATTATCCTGATAGCCTCCTACGAATAAATCCGTGGGGTTCCCAATCTGCTTAGGCCTCTCCATAATCCAAAAAGAACCATGGCCTCAGGCAAGCTTAGAGAACATCGTATGCGACACTTTCTGCCCCGAGCAAACTCAGGAGAGTGTGACTTTTGTCTCCTTCTCAAGCGTTTAAGTTAGTCCATGACCGCATACAGGGCCATATCCATCCCCGAAAAACTTTCATTCTTCCGCCATGAACAGTCGCTAATATATACAACGAAAACTTTATGAATAAATAGAAATACACACATGATTCTAGGGGTATCCAAAAACAAGCGCTTCGCGCTAGCAAAATTCATCCCATGACTGAAGCCAAGGGCTTTCTTTTGCGTTTATCGTAAATATGTCGTGTTAAATTCGTGCCTTTCCATAAAAACAAATATTTTGCTCAGTTTGGCTTTTTGTAGGAGTGCGTGTAAATGATACGCCCATTTCTAAATACTTTTACGAAAGAAAAAGGTTATTGGGTTATCTATGTCATAAAAGTGTTATCTTTGTCTTCGATGCCGTAATGCGGTCTCGCCTGATTGTATGAGTGAAAGCACTTGCCAACGGCGGCGCTATACGAACGAAACCTATGATCAACTTGTCCGGATGCCTATCACCACGTCCTCTTTTCTTAGAAGCTTTACCAGCGCCAAAGATGTTCCCAAAGATAAACCTACTTTCGCCTTTATTGGACGTTCGAACGTAGGTAAGTCGTCGTTGATCAACGGGCTCCTCGGCCGTAAAAAACTGGCCAAGATGTCGGCTACTCCAGGGAAGACGAAGTTGATCAACTATTTCCTTGTCAACGAGGCGTGGTATTTGGTCGATTTGCCGGGGTATGGGTGGGCAAAGACAAGCAAGGTGCACCGCTTACAGTGGCAAAAGATGATCAAAGCCTATCTTGCGCAAGCACGGATTACGACTCTCTTCCTTTTACTGGACAGCCGTCACCCTCTTTTAACCATCGACCTCTCTTTCCTTGCATGGACCGTGGAGGCGCGCCTTCCTTATGGCCTCATCCTCACCAAAGCAGATCAGTGCAAAACAAGGGAGATACATGGCCACCTTCGTCAGTTGGAAAACTATTTGCATTCACATCAATGGGCACTTCCTCCTTGTTTTGTCACCACTACCAAAGGCAGCAGTGCGCTGGCAGACAATGAAGAGGTGATTGCCTATATCGAGATGGTGATGCGTGACCAAATGGGGCGTTGATATGTCTTGTTTTGACGTTTTGTAATTTTTACGATGGACAGGTGCAATGGAAAGCCCTTGACTTTTCACAGCTGCGATAAGGTGAGTTTTACTCTCCAAGTAGTAAACTGCTTTGATTACTACCATCTGTATACTCTTTGTATTCTTGATACCTTTTGAGTCCTACATAACGACTTATATTGCCTTTCAATGGCTTGCCTATGAACCTTTTCCTTTGGAGGGTATATTTCCATTCGAACAAGAGGTTTTCTTCTATACTATTCACTATCTTGCTTACCTCTGCTACAGAGCTACCATCAGCAAGATACTTAATGGCTCTTTCTCGCTCAAATTGTGTTCCTTCTATCCATAAATGGGGGATACATTTTTCACCTTTTTTTGAAAACTTGCTACAACAGATTTGCTTGGCTGCTTCTTCGGCTAATGCGTATTCACCTGCTATTAAATGTTCTTCTACCTTCCTCCTATCATTTTTGATAGCAGTGAGCACAAGCATGATAGGAACAATGACGAAAGGAACACTGGAGATGATCCAAATAGATACTATAAAGGCAGTACCGCTTGGTTCGATGGAGACAGGCACTTTCTGACTGGCGCTTTTCCCAAAACGATCTTTAGCAGTAAAACGGATGAGGTAGTTTCCTCCGTTGATGTTAAACAAAGAAGCATTGGGAGGGGTTCCACCCCACACATATGTACCATTTTCATAGCTCATCTCCGCCCAGTAAGGCTTAGCATATTTGGAGTATATGCAATCAGCGGTAATCACAAGTGGGGCTTCTCCTTTAAAATATTTGTCTTCAGGCAAGGTCACAACGAGTGGATGATCTCCTTTCCCATGGACAGGGGGTATTACATCTATGACCTTAGGCGGGGCATAGTTGGCAGCAGGGCCTAATGTGGTGCCTGTTTCTGCAACTGTGTGACTGGTCATATAACATGTGCCAATGAGTAGAGATGAAACGATTGACTTAAGTAGTCCGGCTTGCAAGGGTGTGGTAAGGCCAAGGATGGTGATAAAAAGAGAGAGTGATTTTTTCATGCTGCAAAGTATTAAAGTGTGAAGTGACAGATGCCATATTTTTAATTTACAAAAAAAAGTATATCTGCAAAAATTTTAACCTTTTGACCAAGAAGATCAAGAGAGGAAGCACGCGATCGAAAGGTACCAGGACTCTGTACCGAGGCCGAAGAAGGGCGTATTTTCAACGATACGAATGAGGCAAGTGGTACAGAGTCCTGGTACCTTTCGATCGCGTGCTTCCTCTCTTGATCTTCTTGGTCAAAAGGTTAAAATTTTTGCAGATATACTTTTTTTTGTAA
>JBCCFU010000002.1:0-19884 GCA_039029575.1 Bacteroidota bacterium
ACAAAGACAACCGCATTAGCCACGAGGATGACAAATGGCATCCTCTCCTGAGCGGGAAGGCGGATGCTAACGCAGCTACTATGCAGATTGCAGATCCTAATCTAGGTGACGGAGATTCGAAGGATAAGCCAGATCAACAATGCGATGAGCTTTCCGAGTATTGGGGTGTGGTGGGCGGACCTAATGAAGTCGGTGTTTCGGAGGATAATTTAGGTCAACAATGCGATGAGCTTCCCAGTAATTTGGATGCGATGGACGGAGCTAGTGAAGTCGGTGTTTCGGTTGAAAAGTTAAAACTACTGTTACAAGGGACTAATTTCCTTATGAAAGGATATAAAATTGCACCACGAGAAAATAATGCTATTATTATATGCACTGAAAGCCAATTTTGGTATCAATTACTTAAACCAGCAAAAGAACAAATTATCATTGAAGTAATAAATTATATATTGACTGAAAGACAACAAGAGTCCAAAAGACAAGAAGAAGAAAGCAAAGAAGAAGAAAGCAAAGAAGAAGAAAGCAAAGAAGAAGAAAGCAAAGAAGAAGAAAGCAAAATAATAGTAAGTTTTATAGGAACCGAAAATAACCTAAGGAACTTCTTTCACGATTGGTCTGCTAACTTGCATTTTTCATATCCAATGCGCTGGGGAATAAAAGTACATCAAGGCTTTTTGAACCGTTATATGAATCTTGTCCCCAGATTCAAGAAACAGTTGATAGAAATTTTAAAAAAGGACACTAATGATCAGGAGCTCTTGATCACAGGGCATAGCCAAGGAGCAGCCGTTGCTTCTCTTTTCCTGTTAGATGCTCTTGCCAACGAAAAATTTGAAGTTCCTATGAAACGATTTAAGAAGGTGCAATTCTTATTCTTTGCACTTCCTTCTTATGTTTTTTACAATAAAGGATATGAATTTATTAACAAAAAGCTAACCAAGAATAATAAAATAGAAGCGATTACAGTAATCAACTATGGAGACCCTGTAACAACTTGCTTCGCTGACCAAAACATCAGAGGTCGTATTGGTCGTTACTTTTTCTTAGGAGATAAATCTTCGGAATGTGAGTTGGCTAAGCACGGGATTTTAGACTATCAAGAGAAAATCTGTGATTTGTTTGTGAACACAGAAAGTAGTCTCCTTTTGTGTAGTGTTGACTCTAAAGGACCTAGTACAGCAAAGACTATGTTTCAAGTAAGTAAAAACCTGGCAAAAGATCTTGATGTAAACGAATTTTATCAACAAATAGATGCAGATACTTTTAGGAAGCTTACAACAGTACCAAAAAGCAAAAAAGACGCAGTAGGTTATTCAAAACTTTTCACTAAAAGCATTATATTGCCCCAATTAGTCTCATGTTTAGCGCGAAATGTTGTGCATTTTTTTAGAGTAAACTACTTTGGAGTTAATTATCTTGTGCAAGGGGGACTGAATTTAATAAAAGATAAAGATTTCGTTGCAAGAGTACTAGAAAACAAAAAAGAGGCAGTAGCAGATTGTTTAAAATTTGTCACTAAAGACGTTGTAATGCCCGAAACAATCTCATTTTTAGTGGAATGTGCTGGATTTAACTTTGTAATTAGTTACGTTTTGGAAACGGGATTGAATGTAGCAAAAGATAAGATAATTGATTCTCTTACAAAAAAATCAGAAGATAAAAAAGGGAACACGACCCATCATTAATTCTGCTTACTAATCAACACGTTAAAAAGGGGGCATCCGCCCCCTTTTTTTCTGTGTTTGAGAGTTTTATGATAAAAAAATGTCTTCTTCTATGATAAAGCCACCAGCCCCTGCGGTCTGCATCCGTAAATGTAAGATAAATACAAAGATATAGGCCACTACGACAAGGCAAAAGCAGATGCTACATATGCCAGCAATAGAAAGGCAATTTTCATACTTTTTGCAACATTTTTTTATTTTATCACACTTTATGGTTTTTTTCTGAACTTCTTTTTTGGGTTTCTGGAGCGTATACTGGACGATGATCTCGGTAAGGTTGACGGGTAGTTGCTCTTCTACCATACGATGGACGAGCCAACTAACCTTTGTACGATCTTGTAAGTTGTTGTTTATAGGTTCAGTAAGCGAAGGCTCTATGGAAAGGTCTACATGTTTGGCTTCAGATTCGATGGAGGCCTCTCCTGTCATGGACTGATAGTTACTCAGGCTGTAACCAGATGACAGGAAAGAAGCTTGTAAGGAAGTGCTAAGTAGCCACAAGAGGTATAAGGTGATATAACGCATAGTAAGAAAAAATAAGTTTGAACGTCTAAGATATAATCTTTTTTCAAATGATAAAGAATAAAGCGCCTTATGTGAGACCGATACGGAGCTTAGAAAGATATAGGGGCGTATAAACGGCGAAGACCTGCCTATTTTTTGTAATTTAACTACTCACACAAAAAATATAATTGAGATGACAAACAAAAATTTTATTATAAAGTATTCGGTGCTGTGCTGTTTGGTGCTCTTTTTGGGTTCGCTACATGGCGCTGGCCTCGAACCATTCCAAGACATCCCCTATGAAAAGGCGCAGAACTATACCTTTTGTGATTCTGTGATCAACTGCATGGATTGTTCTGTGCAATACAATGAAATAGAGCGCCCTCTCATTGTGATGAGCAATGAATCTAGGGAGATATGTTGCCTACGCCTCAACCCCTATACCTCTGGTATAGCGCGGATTATCAAGACATTAAGCCTTGAGGAAGAATCGAAGTTATCTCTGCCTATATCGCCTATTGAGCAAATACTTTTTGCACCCTCTACCAAAGGGAAGGGAAAAGGCAGGGCTCCGAAATGTTTGTCATGGTTTAAACAAGAAGGTGTTTATGAGGTATCAAAATTTGCTGCCTGCAACGAGCAATCGGTATATGTATACGATACGAAAAAAAAGAAACTTAACGAGATCCCTATCTCTGCGGGGCCTATCCAAGCGATACGTTGGTTGAATAAAGACCTGTTGCTTATCCTTACCTATGTGAACATGCTACAATATAGCTTTTTGATGAAAAACATAGTGGGGAGCATATCATTGCCGTTGAAGGGTAGTATGTCGACTTACCAGAGCTTCGACTGTCTTGGGCCTCAAAGAAAAATCTTGGCATTGGCTGAAAATGATCACTTGCTCTGGTATGATCTCCAAACGTCTACTTATGAGAAGGTAGCTCTGGGGAAGTATCAAAAAGACGTTTTGATGATACGATCTGACCCTATGGGTCACTATGTGGCTATCAGCAGCAACGATGGGAAGGTGCTGATTTGGAAGAGCAAGGGCAAGCAGCCACTGTTGCAGTTGGTGTGGTGTCCTTCTTTTTTAGGAGAAGGTCAAGAGAGTCACGGCAAGGTCGTTTGGGCACCTCATGGGAACCGCTTGCTCTGCGTAGATAAGCATGAGATAAGAGTTTGGGAATTGGAGAAAGCACTGCACCACATCGCTTTTTTTCCGCTGTGGATAAAAAGTAACATCCTAGCATGTGATCTTGCTTCCTTTTTCCCAAAGGAGCTTGTGAAAGTAATAAAAAGGTATGTATCACCCGACTCTTTTGTAAGGACATGTAAAGTCAGTGAAGGGTGTATGTTTTGCGCGGCTACATTTTTTAGCCAAGACACTATTTGTATCGCAGATAGTCACAACTATATCAAAAAACTTTCACTTAAAGGCTATTTATAGCATATTAATTCCTATTTTTGTGCCTTTATCAATCCTTATTATACCATGAAAAAGCCGAGTAACACACTTATCAGCGACCTGCAAGCGCGTGGGATGATCCATGACATCATGCATGGGACGGAGGCACAACTCACCCGTGAACGGACGGGTGTCTATCTTGGTGTGGATGCCACCGCTGCATCGATGCATGTAGGCCATTTGGCTGCGTTGATGGTGCTCAAACAGCTCCAAAAAGCAGGACATCGGCCCTATATCATCTTAGGAGGAGGGACGAGTTTGGTGGGCGACCCCGCTTTTCGTACAAAAGGACGGGACGACATCGGCATAGAGAAGATTCGTTATAACCAAGAATGCATTCAAAAACAAGTGGAAAAGCTCTTTGATGTAGGAGAAAAGGGCGATACTGTGGTACTGAACAACTACGACTGGTTGCATCAAATTCCCTTTCTTACTTTTTTAAGAGACGTAGGCAAGTATGTGACCGTCAACTATATGATCGGAAAGGAAGCTGTCAAAAAAAGAATGGAGACGGGGATGACATACACAGAGTTTGCCTATCAGCTCCTGCAAGGCTACGACTTCTATCACCTCTACACCCAGCACGATGTGAAGATGCAGATCGGAGGAGCCGATCAGTGGGCAAACATCACCACGGGTGCTGAGCTTATCCGCAAAAAGGCGGGAGGCACGGCTTTTGGGCTGACGCTCCCTTTGCTGTTGCGTGCCGACGGTACGAAGTTTGGTAAGACAGCGGACGGTGAGAACGTGTGGTTGGATGCGACGATGACCTCCCCGTATCACTTTTATCAGTTTTGGATCAACCGATCAGATGAAGAAGCGCAAACGTTGCTTCGGCGCATGACCCTGCATTCGCTCTCTACCTTGGAAGCGTGGGAAGCACAACATGCGCAAGCGCCGCACCAACGTCTTTTGCAAAAAGAACTTGGCAAAGCGCTCACCACCCTAGTCCATGGGAAAAAGGTGTACGAAGAGGCCTTACACGCTACAGAGTTTCTTTTTGGTCAGCAAGCTTTCGATCTATCTGACGGGCAGATGACGGAAAAGACCTTTTTAGAAGCCCTTGCCGGGGTGGCTACAGTGAATGTTTCTTCTGGTGAGATGGAGAAAGCTTCTGACGTGCTGACGCTCTTGACGGCAACGACGCAAGGAGCGATTTTTCAGTCGAAGCGCGAGGCACGTGAGATGATCGGCGCAGGGGCTGTACGTGTCAATAAGGTGAAGGTTCACACCCCTGACCAGCTGCTTGAGCCCCTTCCTCGTTGGTTCGATGGTCGCTACCTTTTGGTACAAAAAGGCAAGAAGAACTACTATCTCATTTGCTGTAACAAAGGATGATATGTCTGCAAAGAAACTTTTACTTACCCCACACTACCTGCCTACGACTGCCTATTTTACCTATCTTTTTGACTATGCACATATCGTATTGGAGGCACATGCTTTTTATGAGAAGCAGAGCTATGCGAACCGTTGTTATATTATGACCTCTCAAGGCGTGCAGAAGTTGGTTGTACCCATCCGACATAGTGGTGGCAAACAGCGCTTCCAAGATGTCAAAGTCGACTACAGCACCCCATGGTACCGCAAACATCAGCAAGCCTTAGCTACTGCGTATGGGAAGGCGCCTTTTTTCCATAGCTTGCGTGATTTTTTGTTTCCTATTTTTGATAAAAAATTGACATTTTTGATTGATATAAATTATGAGATGCTGACGGCTGTACTAGACTTTTTACAACTTAAGAGAGAGGTGACCCATACGGAGTCATATAGTGAGCATCCTGTTGCACCTATGGTAGACAGGCGCCATTTTCTGCATCCCAAAAAGAGGAATATTTGTGCAGAGCAGCGTGTTCCTCGCTACTGTCATCTTTTCGGCGACGATTTCGTCCCCCACCTTAGCATCATCGACCTGCTCTTCTGCGAAGGCCCTTTTTGGAATAGGTAGAACGAGTACATCGTAGTTTTCTGAGACATTGCTTACTTCTTTATGCCTTTTTTGGCATTCTACTTTTTGTTCTTGTTAATTAGGAATTAGCAAATAAAAAACCTACTTTTGTCGCGAAATAAAGCAGAACGATCTTGAGAGTAACTTTTTACTTAAGAGTTTGATAGCTTCAAAACCTTTTTATATGTCGCCTGCACAGCCATCTTTTCATCATGCTCATCCAAGACCCCAAGCAAAGGATCGAATTATGGAACAGACTTTTGCGGCACAACGCCGAAAAAAAGCTGTTTGAGTCGTTTCAGGAAGCGCCGCCTATTGAGGTAGCTGACTTTCTTGTTCAGCAGTCTTCTAGAGTGGGGTTGCATCTTTTTTCGCTTCTTCCAAAAGAGACGCAAGGGATGGTTTTTAGTCATTTCACAGAAGATTACCAGCACCATGTCTATAGAAAGCTGCCGCGTCGTGTGTTGGGAGGTATCTTTGTGCACATGGCATCGGATGAGCGGGTCGACTTTTATCAGAAGTTGAGTGAAAAAGAACAAGCCAAGTTGTTGCCTTATCTTCCCAAGAAAGTCAAGCAAGACATCTTAGAGCTCTGTGCTTATCCTGTAGAGACAGCTGGTGGGATCATGAGTACGGACTTTGCTACTGTGGAGGAGAACATGATAGTAGCTGAAGCGTTGAAAAGGTTACGGGAAGATGCACCGTCTCGTAAGATGATGTACTATCTCTATGTAGTAGACGAAGAGATGCAGATGAAAGGCATCCTTTCACTCAAAGATTTGGTGTTAGAAGATTCTAAGACAAAGATAAGCGATATTTTGCAAGACAACTATGTCTTTATAGAAGTAGATGAAGACAAGGAGTCGGTTGCACGTAAGATTGAAAAATACGACTTAGTGGCCCTGCCTGTGTTAAATGAAGAGAAGCAGATTGTCGGCATTGTCAGTTATGACGACGCCATGGACATCATCCGTGCAGAGCAGACCGAAGACATGGAGCGTTTCATGGGTATTGAGTCGATTGATCAAGAGTTAGACTATCTGCAGACCTCTAGTGTACAACATTTTCGTAAGCGAGTGGGCTGGATTGTAGGACTTTTTATAGCGAGTTCTTTGTCAGCGATTGTGATGCATAGCTATGAAAATTCTTTGCAAAGTGTCTTAAAGTCGCTTTTACTCTACTTCCCTGTGATTAATGACGCGGGAGGGAATACAGGGAGTCAGACGGCTACCGTGGTGATTCGTGCCCTTTCTCTTGGCAACGTGACGGTAAAAGATTGGCTGCGTATCTTGTTTAAAGAGTTAAGGGTAGCACTCCTGTTCGTATTATGTCTTTTCTTGCTCGCTTTCCTGAAAGTGATCTTCTTTTCAGGGCCATGGGGTAAACTCTTGTTTAAAGGCAGTGCGCATGAAAGCTTACCAGGGGGGCTCTTTTTGTTTGCTTTTGTAGTGTCTTTGTCTTTGAGTTTGCAAGTGATTGTCTCTACTGCTATAGGCGCTGGCCTACCACTCTTCATCAAATGGCGAGGGGGAGATCCTGCGTTGGCAGCGAGTCCTATGATCACCACTTGCGTCGATGTGACGGGGTTGTTTATCTACTTCACCATCGCTAGCTTACTGCTGTTGTAACACCGCTTTTTGGTACGATCTAAAAAAGAAGAGAGAGGCAACATGACCATACCCGTTTAGCACTATATGCTATCTCATCAACCTGCTGGCCGCCTTATTATACAAATAGTTAATTTTTTAGTAAATTTAGGAAAAATAGACATATATAACTTAATTATTCTATGCATACCCAATTATTTGATATCATATTACTCTTTTCGGCTTGCCTTATGGGTTTACCTCTCATCTGCCTGAAAGCTTCTGATGATCCAACTTTATTGCTTCCTAAATCAGCAAATTTCAGTAATAAAAGCATTGAATCACCAGAAAATTCTAAAAAGAGAAGAAACAAAAAAAAGAGAAAAAAGAACAAAAGGTCTTCGTCAATGGGTCCTCGCGAACTCAATGCTTCCTTAGATAATCTAAAACTTAAAAAAGACAACCACACCACCATCGAGAATCTAAAGAGAGAAGAGAATCAAAAAGAGTGGATAGGCTTAAACGAACAACTAGATGCATTGAACTCACAATTAGAAGCTCTAATGAGTGAAAATGAGAACTTAAAAAGCAAAAATCTAACACTAGATTTAACAAATAAAGAGTTAGAGAGAGACTATGTCCCTTTGATAGCAAAAAATAACAAGCTACAGGAAGACTATGAATCTCTAAACAAAGATTACCAAGAGCTAGAAGATAATATAAGCACCAATTTGCTTCTACAAAAACAGGTCATTGAGCTTCACAACCAACTGGAAGAGGCTAAAATAAACATTAGAACCAAAGATCTAAACATAAAACAACTTAAGAGCAAGATGAATAATATAAAGCAGCAACTAGATAATAAAGAAATAGAGTATGATAGAGATATGCAATTAGGGCAAGATGATATAAAAAAACTAAGATTAAAACAGAAAGATGAGATAACAAAACTAGAAAATAAAATTAAAATTTTAGAGACAGAAAATGAAAGATGGCAAACCGATTACAAAGCACTGAAAAACGGCTCATACTGCAACCAAGTAAAATCGTTCTCAGATGACTCACTATATGACGATGATCAATCAAATAATGAGCCAAGAGGGAACCATTTAAATAAACAAAAATCTATAATATTAAACATTCAAAATGAACGTAGATTCTCCATATCGCAAAGTGAAGTTGGTAATAGCTTATTTTCACAAATATCCTCGCAAGTAAAAAAAAGGGATTCTATTTCGACGACTATGGAGCAAAATGTCTTCGGTGATCACAGTGTCTTCGTAAGAAGTAGAAGTCATAGTCCTGACCTATACGACGACAGGGATAGTAAAATGCTCGAAGAGTTAAAAAAAAAATACAATGAATTATTAGAAAAAAATAGCAACCTATCAACAAATAACACAGACTTAATAGACAAGGTCGATGAGTTAGAAAAAAAGTACAATGAATTATTAGAAAAAAATAGCAACCTATCAACAAATAACACAGACTTAATAGACAAGGTCGATGAGTTAGAAAAAAAGTACAATGCTGTACTCGAAGAGAACAAGAAGCTATTAGCAGATAACACAGCTTTAGTAGCCAGTGCTAAGGAGATAGAAGAAAAGTACAATGCTGCGCTCGAAGAGAACAACAAGCTATTAGTAGATCACACAAGTTTAATATCCAGTGCTAAGGAGATAGAAGAAAAGTATACTCTTTTATCAGAAAACTATAACAAGTTAGAAAATCAGTACAACGATTTACTAGAAGAGTTTAACAAGCTAAAAGTTAAGAACAATAAACTATCAGTAGACAAGAAAAATTCAATAGAAAAAGAAAAAAAATTAACAGAAAAGTATAATATTTTATCTAAAGCGCATAACAAGCTAAAAACAAAGAAAGACAAGTTAGCAAAAAACAAAAAAGGTCGACAAAAGGAGACCAAAAAAGTAGAAAGAAAGTACAACACTTTGCTTGAAGAGCACAAGGACCTAAAAAATAAAAACGAAAAACTATTAGTCGAAAAAAGAGATCTAGTAAAGAAGCATGAAAGTTTATCAAAAGCACATACAACCCTAGAGGAGCAGCATGGTACACTCAAAGAAAAGTTACAGGAAGCCGAGGCCAAGGTAGTGCAGCTAGGGTTTGACAATGCCAAGCTCACCAAAAAGTATCAAGATCAGGAAAAAAAGGCTGAAGAGGCACCCCTTTCGACACCTTCTAGCCGATTCAACGACTGGGAGGCTCCATTACTTGGTTTCTCTTGCTTAGTACTCTTTGTATCAAACGGATTGCTGCTTTTAAAATACAGGAAAAAGTGTATGGAATACATTAATACCAGCACGTCTTCTGATAAAAGTAAAAATAGCATATATTTTAATGGTGAAGAGACAAAGAGAAAATAGGAGGATTGAAAGGTAAATAAACTATTTTTGTTTATCTTTAACATAAAATGCGTTACTCCTGAGTTTTTTCCACCATCACCATGAAGTTACACATGTCCTTCCGTCGTTTTTCTATACGTGCGCTTTTTGCCAGTCTAGCCCTCTCCCTCACCTCTTCTGCGCTGCATGCAGGATTTCTACATACCGTCGCCAAGATAACGTTGGGTAGCCTGTTGTGGTTGCAGGTAGGTAGTGGGTATGTGATTAACCATATGGATCCGAGCACCCATGCAGGGCGACATACTTCCTCAGCGCTTAATCGGGAAGGGAATGTAGTTACTAGCTATTGTGATGTCGACCTAGGGACCTTGAAAGTAGCTTCTTGTGACGATGGCTTCTGCGCCAACCAGACGATCAACACGGTGGATAGTCAAATCAATAGCACACGAGTAGGAGATTATAGTTCTTTAGCGCTCAACGAGTATGACTGGCCGACGATTGGGTATTTCGACATATTTAACAGCACGCATCACTATTTAAGGGTAATGAGTTGTTATGACTTTATCTGTTTGAATAGAACGATTAACACGTTGGCTGATAGTTTGTTAGCAGCTCCTCACCTTTCTGTAAAGCTCACTAAGGCGGGACATCCAAGGGTCTGCTATTATAATAATGGCCTATACTTAGCTATTTGCCACGACCGTGTCTGTAACGATTTTACAACGGTAGTTGTCGACAATACACCGCAGGCAGGGTATTATTGTTCTATGCAGCTTAAAGACGATGTGCCGATGATGAGTTATATAGATAACGTAAATCAGTTTTTGCAGTTTGTTGATTGTCGTACGCTCAACTGTACTTCGCCTTTTTTGACTACGCTTGATACCGATACTTCTAAAGAAAATTCTCTACAGTTGAGTCCTTTAGGAGATGTGGTGGTGAGTTATTTCCATCGCATGAAAAATTTAAAGCTAGCGCGTTGCAACCATACGGTTAACTATACTCAGTGTGCCTACAAGTTTGTGCATAACACCACGGACAACGTAGGAGCATTCAATAGTTTGCAGCTACGTTGGGACGGTAGCCCTGCGATGAGCTATCAGGATAGTAGCAATGGCCACTTAATGTTTGCATTCTGTAATTATATCTATTGTCACAATGTGACCGTGTTGGTTGTAGATAATAGTAGTTCGTATGTAGGCGAATTTACCTCTCTTCAGATCAGAGACAACATATATGCGATCATTATCTATTATGACGGGTATCCCAATGATGACTTAAAGGTGGCGATTGTGCCACTTCCTACGGTTGCTCCCACGATGGTACCTACACTATCTCCTGTAATCGCACCTACGAAGGCTCCCTTGAGAATTGCTGCTGGCTATGGCGAGACGCTACCCGCCAAGTACAAAGAATCATCAGACAGTGGGAAAAACTTCTATGAAAAGCTGTCTAGCGAAGAGCAGGTAAAATTTCTATTCTGTGTAATTTTCGTTGGTTTGCTCTTGTTTGTAGGATTCCCTTACGCCTATTGGCGATATAGTAAGTGGGCTGCTTCCCCAGCTTCGTATACCTATACTACTCATAATGAAAAAGAGATGATCAATCGTACAGGAAGTAGTTTAAACTTGATGATAGATTGAACCTTTCACTCACTAATCAGCGCAATCAAAAGGGCTTTTCTCCTTTTATGATCAAGAGGCGGGTGGTACCGTCGCTCACCTTAAAGCGGTCATCGATTTGAAAGCCAACGACCCAGACGATCTGTTCGCCTGAAAGGATGACTTTGACCTCTTTTTTTTGATGAAGGGGTACTTTTTCGTCGATGAGTAGGTCGCTTACTTTTTTGCGATACCTTTTTTTGTGCGTGAATGGGTAAAAAGTGTCTCCTTGCTTCCAAGGTCGGACGACTAGCGGGAAGGTCAAGGTGTCAAGGTCTAAGATAGCTTGGGTAGGATTTTGTAGTCGTAGATCGGCTGTATAGCTCTTTCTCTCTTGTACAACGGCGTGGAAGGCGCTTTTATGAGAGGTGATTTCTTCCAGGGTATAAGAGATAGCTTGTTCGGTGAGAAGAAGGTCTCTGTCCAGTGGCCCAACGATCCATGCATTTCGGTCGGCCATGAGCCAGTGGGTAGGACTCTGTAAGCTTTTGCCGGGTTGTGGTGGGTTAGAAAGCCACGGTTGCAGCTGCCTGAGATGGAAACCAAAAGGGGCGAGCCACGCTTCTAGTACGATACCAGCCCATGGTTTGGAGGAGAGTACATCCAGCGCTATATGGTGGTAGATACCTTTTGTCTTCCAAGCTTTTGATCGCAAACATGCTACCTCGTGCGAAAAGAGTTGCTCCACTTGCTGGAAACGTTCCAAAGAAGTTGCAAACGTCGTCTCCAAGCTTGGGTTGAGTTTTTTAAGGGAGGGTATGATCTCATGGCGAATAAAATTGCGGTCGTATTCTGTTTGGGCATTGGAGCTATCTTCTTTCCAAGAGAGTCCACAAGCCTCTGCGTAGGTGATAATCCCTTTTCTTGTAGCAAAAAGGAGTGGGCGTATAAGGTGGCCTTGGCGTGCGGGGATGCTACGAAGACCTCGGATGCCCGTGCCTTTAGTGAGGTTGCGTAAACACGTCTCTATCACATCGTTGAGGTGATGAGCTGTGGCTATTTGTTGATAGCGATGTGTCTCTAGCAGTTTTTGGAACCATGCGTAGCGCAACGTTCGGGCGGCCATCTGTAGGGATACTTTGTGTGTCTTGGCATAAGTCTTCACATCGAAGGAAGCTGTGTGACAGGGGACTCCGTATTTTTTGGCGAGGGTCTGAACGAATGCTTTTTCTTCATCGGCTTCCTTTCGCAACCCGAAATGAGCGTGTGCCATGGCAAAAGGCATATGCGAGCGAGCGAAAAGGTGAGCAAGTACCGTTGAATCGATTCCACCGCTCATAGCGAGCAGAATATGTCGGGTATCTACCCTTTCTGTATGCCACGAAAGAAAAGCCTGAAATTGTTTTTCAAAGTGAGTAGGGTCGTATTTCATAGGAGGGATAAATTTACAAATTTTGTAGAAATATACCCATTAGAGAGAAGATTAAAAGCGTTATAAAGACTTCTAAAGTAAGCATTTGAAGAGTAAGTCGCAAGAATAGTTGTAAATGTCATCTAGAAAGCTATTTTTGTCTGCGATTCCTCCTTAGCTCAGCGGTAGAGCATCTGGCTGTTAACCAGAGGGTCGCTGGTTCGAATCCAGCAGGGGGAGCCTCCCTAAAAATTTATCTTTTAATATTATGCATTGGGATTTTAGAGGTTATCTGAAAAGCTTAGACATATGGCCTACCACGAGAAAGATTCTTATTGAACGCCTTAGAGAGGAGGGAATATCTGACGACTTGATCGTACAGTTAGAGGGGTTGGAGGTCAACGATCATGATGAATTTTTCGACATCGATGAAATGTGGCCTGAAATACCCAACATCATGGACTACTCACACCTTTTCAATGAAGATGACGTTTAGTAGTTAAAGAGGCTTTTAGCAATCTCATCTGCTACCAGTTGTCCTTTAGGGGTAAGTAGGAGAAGGGTATCTTGTTGGGTGAGTAAGCCTTGCTCTTTGGCAAGAGTGATCTCTTTTTTACGTGTTTTTAAGAGGTCGTGGTAGTAGTAGCGTCGCATATATGTGAGGTCACAGCCCCACACCGTACGTAGGCTGAGCATGATGTACTCGTTGATATGATCTTCAGCGCTGAGAAACTCTTTACGAGCAGGTATAGTTTTCTTAGCAATGGTGTCTATGTATGTTTTGTTGTGAGCTACGTTGTATTGCCTACTTTTCCCATCGTAAGAGTGGGCACTTGGCCCGATTCCTAGGTAAGGGACTCCTTGCCAGTAGTGGGTATTGTGTTTGGCATAGTAAGGCAGTTGACAAAAGTTAGATATCTCGTAGTGAACATATCCATTCGCTTCTAGCATCTTTTTTAGGGTGGTAAACTGTTCGGCTTCTATCTCTTCGGAGAGAGGAATGAAGCTGCCTCGCTTTTTGCGGTGACCAAAGACGGTATTAGGCTCTATGGTCAAGCAGTAGGCAGAGATATGGGGAGGGGCTAGGCTAAGGGCAGTGTTGATCTCCTGCGCCCATTGTCCTGCTGGGCGGGCGGGAAGGCCATACATGAGGTCGATGCTAAAGTTGGTAAATCCTGCCTTGCGCGCATTATTGACACACGCATGCGCTTCTTTACCACTATGCGCCCGATTTAGAGAGGCAAGCACTTGATCATCAAACGACTGGATACCTATACTTAACCTGTTGACCCCTGCCTCCCATAGCTGCCGCAAGTAATTCAAAGAAAGGTCGTCTGGATTACCCTCCAAGGTGACCTCCATCTCTTCTACACAGGGAAAAAGGGTTTGGATATGAGCTAAAAGGTCTTTTACTTCAGAACTTTTCAATAAAGAGGGGGTCCCTCCACCAAAATAAATGGTGCCTATAGAGGCTCCCCTCAGGTAGTGCTGACGCAATATGAGCTCTTCCTTGAGCGCGTTGATCACTTGTTTCTTATAACGAAGGCTTGTGCTGAAGTGAAAGTTACAATAGTAGCAGGCTTGTTTACAAAAAGGTATATGCAGGTATATACCTGCTTTTTGTTTGTCCATTGAGTGAAAAAAAGTTAATAAAGCGCATATATACGATTTCCAATGACAATAACCTAAGTAAAGGTCGATCAATTACAAGATAGTTTTGTATTTTTGGCTTTCACCTAACCCAACAGCTTATGGATTTTTTTTATTTTCTATCAACACTTACCTCCTTTTTAATAGGTTTCTCCCTCATTGCAGGAATCCACGAACTTGGCCACCTAGCCATGGCCAAATGGTGTGGTATGGATGTCAAAAAGTATATGATCTTCTTTCCCCCCAAGCTTTTTAGCAAAAAATGGAAGGGGACCGAATATGGCATTGGGAGTGTACCTTTAGGAGGTTTTGTGGAGGTTTCAGGGATGGGTGAACAGATGGAAACATCGCAAGAGCCTTTGACCAAGGGTGACTTTCGGGCAAAGCCTACGTGGCAGCGCGCGCTCGTCATGATTGGAGGGGTGCTTTTTAACCTGATCAGTGCCTACCTCTTGATCGCATGCCTCTATATGAGTGTAGGCGTAGGCTATATAGCTAAAGAAGAACTCAACAGGCATGGCATCGCACCTAGTAAGCTAGGTATACGAATGGGTTTTGAGCGTGGGGATCGCGTCTTACAGGTCAATGGGAAGAACTTTAAAAAAGTCGAAGAAGTGATGGCTACCTCCTACAAACAGTCGGAGACTACCTACACCCTTGAAAGAGATGGGAAAATCATGACAGTCACCGTTTCACCTGAAACAAAAAAGGAAGCCTCTCAAAAAAGGGAAATGTTGTTTGTACCGTTGATGCCTTCTGTCATTGCCACGGTCGCTTCAGGCAGTGTTGCGCAAAAGGCAGGGCTGCAACAGGGCGATCGCATCATCTCTATCAACGGAAAACCTACGCCTTACCATGATGACCTACAGGAAGCGTTGCTGAACGAAAAAGAGGGCGCAGTCATCACAATCATCTATGAAAGAGACAAGGAGAAACATACGACTCATGCGGTACTTACTACTGATCGAAAGCTAGGGGTATTGCTTGCACAAAAGCTTACCTATGAAAGGTATGGACTGTTCAAAGCGCTGGTAGCCTCTGGGAAAAAAGTCTTCGCCGTACTTATGAGCCAAATCTATGGCCTTAGCAGCATCATGCGGGGAAAAAGGTCGTTTAGCAAGTCATTGCAAAGCCCTATCCAGATGGCTAGCTGGTTTGGTAAAGCCAAGTCGGCTTCAGACTTTTGGTGGCTGATAGCGTTGCTTTCTATCATGATAGCGCTCATGAACGTACTGCCTTTGCCAGCATTAGATGGTTTTCACCTTCTGATTATCCTCATAGAGATGATCACAGGTAAACGCCCTTCTCCCGCGTGGTACGCGCGCTTACAGGTGGCAGGCGTGGGTTCCTTAGGAGCATTGACCGTCTTTTTATTGATGAGAGACATTTTAAAACTCCTATCTTAATCCCTACTGATATACTCACAAACAAATCCGTGAGGTTTCCAATCCATTTTTACCTCTCCAAAACTCTAAGGGAGTCATGACCTCAGGAAAATTTAGGAAACATCGTGCACAACACCCTATAAACTGTCAACGATCAAGATAGTAGGCGTTATCTCTATTGTTAGTCTTTTGGTCATTCGACAGAAAAAAAAGAGTACTCACAAAGAAGAAAAAAGGACAACCCCCACTTCCTCACACATAAAATAGCACGCCCACAAGGTTTTCGTGCGCCCTTCCTTGGCTCTGTCATTTCGAAGCATTATATTTAGGGTGAAATCCTTGATATTATGTCATTACATTCTACCCTTCGTTTAAAGAGCTTCTCCTTGTGCATGCTCTTAGCATGCTGCTCCTATACACAAGGCAACAACAAACATCCAAAAGTGGGCGAAAAAGCACCTGATTTTACGGCCTTGGCTACCTCTGAGAATCAGGCCAAAGAGGTCAAACTAAGCGACTATCGTGGAAAAAAAGTCATCCTATACTTCTATCCTAAGGACAATACCCCTTTCTGTACCCAACAAGCCCAGAGCTTGCAAGCAAAATATTCCGAACTGACAACAAGAGGGTATGTCGTCTTAGGAGTAAGTAAAGACAGCATAGAAGATCATCAGCAATTTATCAAACAGCATGGGCTATCCTTCCTGCTCATCTCCGATAAAAAAGGAGAACTGCATGAGAAGTATGGCACTTGGTGTAAAAAATACCTTATCTTTGGGTATACTGAACGCGTAACGTTTATTATCGATGAAGAAGGCATCATCAAAGAGGTAATCACCGATATCGAATATAAAAAACATGCCGAACAAATCATTGCACACGATGATCAAAAATAATATCTAGTCAGCTCACAATTATTTCGTACTTTTGTTTTATCAAACAGCCCAAAAAAACAAACCCCTTCTTCATGCCTTTTCAAGATACTTTACAGCGACACGCAGAGGTGATGCAAAGCGCAAGGAATCTTTTTAACCAAAAAAAGACGATCTATGGAGACTCCTGGCAAATGATGGATATCCACTATATCGCAGATCGTATGATGGTAAAATGCCAACGCATCACGCAGTTACTCACAGGCAAAGAAGCGCAAGTAGATGAAGGGGTGCCAACCGAGTTGACTGACATCATCAACTATGCGGTCATCGGGTTGATGCGAATAAAAAAAGAGCAGGAGTCTCTCAACGGCTCACTCTCAGACGAACAGGTAGAAGCGCTATACGACAAGTGTGTTGAGCAAGTGCGCCATACACTTACCCAAAAAAACCATGACTACAACGATGCCTGGATGACGATGAGATACGGCTCTTTGATCACACAACTGAAAGTAAAGCTCTCGCGCATCCTCAACGAAGAAGAAGCGGACATCGCCAACGACCCTACAAGCGCTATCGACCAGTTTCAAGATATTGTCAACTACGCAGTCTTCGCCCTACTCCATCCCCTGGCTCCCTATAACCTTCTACCTTATTAGAACATGGTTCCTATGCCATCACCCCATACACTAGGAAAGCAAGCCGAAGAGTACGCCAAAGACTACCTCGTCAACCAAGGCTATACCCTGCGCGAACGTAACTACCGCTTCGGAAGAGGCGAGATCGACCTTATCGTACAAAAAGATAACTTCCTCCTCTTCGTAGAAGTAAAAATACGTACCAACACTGCCTTCGGTTACCCTGAAACCTTTATCACAGAGACCCAAGAAAACAACTATCATACAACCGCTACCCACTATGTCGAAGAAACAGAGTGGAAAGGACATATCCGCTTCGACATCATCGCCATCACAACGGAGCACAAGGAATGGCAACTCCTACACCTCAAAGATGCCTTCTAGTCTTTCAGACCAGCAATGATCGCTCCCATGACCCCCATACACAAAATTTGATACGTCCCATCTATCACCCACAATATGATCTTGTTCTGATAAAGGTAGTTCGTTGCCATAGATGTCCCTACAAACAGCGCCCCTATCTGCCATCCAAACAATGCCCCTTCGAAATAAGTGTTGATATAGAGCTTCTCCAACAACCAGCTCATCCCCCACGCCATCACGTTCATCATCAAAAAACTCCCAACAAAAGCACGCCCACGAAGCACCTTCGTCGACTCTCTGAGCGTCACTTCCTTTTGCCAAAGGTTACCAAGAAGAAATGGACTGTACCATAAAATGCCCAAAACAAAGCATATAATTGAAGATAAAGGTACGAGATAGTAGATATACATAGTGAAAATGTTTTAAAATTTTGAAGTATAAATATAAACAATAAAGCAAATATGTACAACCCCTTTTCTGAAGCTTCTTAAGTTGCGTTAACAGGACATTGTATGCTGCATGCACCCGCTCCCAGTATAGTGTGAAAAAAATCGAGGAAAACCTCTTTTTCTTAGCCTATTAAATTACTTGATATGATACAAGAAGAACTAATTCACTACCTGTGGCAGACGCAACAGTTTGATAAAAAAGATTTGCAAGTAGTCTCTGGAGAAGAGCTACAAGTGATGAAAGTAGGTCACCCCAACAAAGGGGCAGGCCCCGACTTTTTGCATAGCACCATTTTGCTCAATAGCGTCTCTTGGCGAGGGGACATAGAGATACATAAGAGATCATCCGACTGGTATGCCCATAAACATGCAGAAGATAAACGATACAACAGTGTCATCTTGCACGTAGTGTGGGAAGACAACCAGCCTGTCCTACGAGCCGATGGCACAAAAGTACCTACACTCACCTTAAAAGATCGTGTTGATCCTGCCCTGCTGACGACCTACCAAAAGATGATGAAAGGTCAAGAGCAGATCCCCTGCAGTAGATATTTTGCGCAAGTACCAGATGATATACGCGAGAAAATGTTAGAAAAAGCACTTTTTCAGCGTTTCAAACAACGTTACCGCTTCGTCGAGAAGTTACTCAGAAAAAACAATCAAGACACAGAGACAACCACTTACCAACTACTGGGGTACAACTTTGGCTTTAAAGTAAACAGCGAACCTTTTCTATCCCTCGTTGAGCACGTACCTTTTGAACTTTTGCGCCAACACCGCCCTAACCTTCTTTACCTTGAGGCCATCCTCCTTGGGCAAGCCGGCTTGTTAAAAGTCTCAGAGAAGGAAAAAAAAGACCTCGGAGGTTACGAAAAAGCTTTGATAGAGGCATATACCTACCTCAAGCGCAAGCATGGCCTAGAAGCGATGGCCAACCCTTATGCATGGAACTTCTTCAGGCTGCGCCCCGCCAACTTCCCAACCATCCGCATCACACAGTTCGCCCGCCTCATCCATGCCTACCCTAACCTCTTCTCACTGCTTGTCAACCACCCTCCTACCCAGCTCAAACGACACCTCGCCATACAACAGTCCTCCTACTGGCAAACACACTACCAACTAGGCAAAAAAAGTGATCGTAAGATCGGTGGGTTAGGCAAGAGCAGTATAGAAAATATCTTGATCAACACGGTAGTTCCCTTGCTTGTGACCTATGGTAAGCTGCGAGATAATGACTTCTTCATCGATAAGGGCATCTCCCTGCTGCGAAGCCTTCACGCTGAAGACAACGTGATCATCCGAAAATGGCACGACCTAGGCTTCCAACCCAAAGATGCCTTTGAGTCACAAGCCTCTATAGAGCTCTTTACAAAATTTTGCCAACCCAAAAAATGTCTCTCCTGTGGCATAGGAAAACACCTACTCCAAAAGAGTTGCACCACTTAGCCTTGTGTCTCCTTTGTAGACACTGTGTAAATGCCTAAAAGCTTATCCGTAAGTAAACGTGGGTCCTCCTTGCTTGTAAGCCCTAAAAGGTTGATCAATGGTAGTATAATGGATAATGGCAGATTATAGATATGCTGAGCATAGGTATGAAAGTTACAAATTCGCGCACTATTAACATTATGATTGAAATATCATTATGCTGTTTATCTACAAACTTGAATCCCAAAAGAACTTGCGGGCATCTCTTAATCAGTAGTATAACTGATGTGCCAAAAACGATCAACTGTAATAAACGGTTTTCTCCCACCGCACCAAAAGGGTATTTCCGAGTAATAAGTGGCCACACAAACGATGTAAAAATCGTAACTGATATACCCACGAATAAATCCGTGGGGTTCCCAATCTATTTTCGCCTCTCCAAAACTCCAAAAGAGTCATGGCCTCAGGAAAATTTAGGAAACATCGCGCACAAAACC
>JBCCFU010000003.1:0-19445 GCA_039029575.1 Bacteroidota bacterium
AAACTCAACGCAAACCCCCATGAAAACTTGCTCTCACATATAATAATGAAAGAAGAATTTAAAAGGCACGGATTGAACCCTCCGCTCACGCTACGGGGAAATCCGCGCCAGGGTCATAAAAGGGAAATATTTTACTTAGCCATCAGCCTCACTCATCGAGGAGGCTGATGATTAAAAAATATAAATACTCGAAAAAACTCAACGCAAACCCCCATGAAAACTTGCTCTCACATATAATAATGAAAGAAGAATTTAAAAGGCACGGATTGAACCCTCCGCTCACGCTACGGGGAAATCCGCGCCAGGGTCATAAAATCTTCTTTATACATTGAGTTTTTTTGTTTGTAGCAAAGGGCGAACTTTTTGTTCCTCACGCCCCCCTTTTTTTAACTTTAGCACACCTATCCCGAAGTCTCCATACTTCAGCTTCGTGACACACGACCATTCTTCCCCAATTCGGGGGTATAATTAAAATAGATAATTGTAAATTTGTGCATACACACCAAAAACCTTTTATTATGCAAAGGAATCATTTTATAAATTTATCTTTTACTGCCTTCCTTCTTGTAGGTCAGCCACTCTATGCCTCACAAGCCTTTACAAGCGTGGATGATACCACCGCAACGACCCTACCAAATGATCCAAACAATACCACATACACGCTGGATCGCTCCTCAAAGGTATGCAAACATTTTTTACGTGAAAAGCTCTTGACCGAAGGATATGTTAGAGAAAATAGCGTTTTTATATCTTCAGAGATCACCGCCTTGATCACACAATTTCGAATTAGAATAGCTCCCTGTAAGTTTATCTATGATAAAAACGAGCGCAACTGTATTATCCATCCCAGTGCATTCTCTCCGATGGTATCGGATAACAAACTCATAATGTATGATTTAGACAAGAAAAGAAAGCTCCGTACACTGGAAAATTATATGCCCGAGTATGCATCCCCTAAAATAGCCGACTCGAAAAAAGTATTTCCTAGTGTCAACGTGTACTATAAATTGGGTAACCTTTATTTTAAAAGCGGTTCCATTTTACACGAAATTCACATACTCAAACGTAGTCCTGATCGTACCCTCATAGCTGTGGGATATAGTGATGGATGCATAAAAATATTTAACCTTTATGATATAGATAACCCGTACGTCCTGGTAGAAAAAAATGAAAAGTCAGTCCACTTCTTTGCATGGCACCATGATAGTCAATATCTAGCCATAGCACGCGGAAATAGCGGTAACGACCTATCCATATGGAACATCCCTCAAAAGCATCTTATCCGCAACATAGAAAATGAATATAGCGGATTGGCAATGGAGTGGAGCTACGACGGGAAGTCTCTTTTCTATCTAAGTGGTGGTCTTTTCAGAATACCTCTCTTCGAAGAGAAACCATCCAACAATCCAACAAAAATAGACTTTTTAAGAAACAGTTATCCTCTCAACCTTAAATGTAGCCCTGAGGGCAAAAAATTAGCCATTATATACTTTGATAATAGCCCTCAAAAAAGGAAAAATCTCTTAATATATGATTGTGAGAAAGATAAGATAAGTTTCTGTACCGCCAAGAACAAAAACATCTCCCAAGCGTGTTGGTATGGTAAAGATCTCATTTATTATGCTGGTAACGTGTTTATTAGGCTAGATAGCGAAACGATGGAAACCACCCAGATATTAACCAAACAAAAAGGCCCCATCTACTTCATAGATCTCAGTGAAGATGGGTGTCTTGTTGTCGGAAGACACAGTAGCCTACAACTATGGGACCTAAACACATTGCAACGCCTCAAGACTTTTGAGTCGCTCAATATGCAAGGAATAGCCCAGTGGCAAGGGAAAAGACTGTTTTGCAAAGTTGGTCACGAAAACAACCTCTGTGTCATAGAAAATATGAGAGGGCATTGGACGCTTACCCAAACGGACATAAAAAACCCAGGGATATACGGCTAACCTTCTCTATAAGATGCCATTTAGGTAAAATACAAATAATATTTGCTCTTTATTTTAGTTCTAGCTAAATTGTTTATATTCAATCTACGATATAAACAAAAATAACATGACTTCGCACAGCAAAAAACAGATCTACCTCTTACTCCTATCCCTTTCGTTCTCTTTTGTCCCCGTTAGGGCCGCTCAGGGTATAAGCGCTTGGAAAGAGATGTTTGGTTATATGCAAGAAGGTAAAAGTAAAGAAATAAAACGCCTGCTTGAAGATAAGACGTTGAAACTTAACCTTTCCGCTGTTATGCCTAAGCCTATCCCCAAAAAATTTTACGAAAAAGGCGCTAAACTGTATAAGCTACGCGGCTCCACGATCATACACGCGGTACCCTATCAAGGCAACGAAGAGATACTTATAGCCTTCTTAGACCATGACCGGTCTCTTTTAAAGCAAACGATAAACAAAGAAAACAAAGATAATATGGAAGGCTTCAACCTCTTTCATATCCTCGCTCTCGAAGGCAAAGAAGGCATGATGGACATCGCATTAGCGTACGAAAAAACAGACCCAGAAGTAACAGCAGCAATACTCAGCACATGGTTTAGGGGAAAATACATAATCAAAGATATCTGTCATCTCATCACAAAATATGCAGAAAACTATGAATACTCAAGAGCCCCCGTATCAGACAGCAATAGGCATCACAAAAGTCAGCGTCCCATCCACATCGCTGCGCTGCGAGGACATCACAAGATCGTAAAAAAACTGTTGGAGCACGACCCATCTTCCGCTTACTTTGAAACAGCGCTATGCTTCACCCCCTTCTTCTTAGGACTACGAAATGGTCATACACAAGTAGTAAAAGAGCTCTTGGCTTTTGACCATCGAATCATCAACCAAAGAATGGGAGACTCCCCTATCAAACAATACGCAGGTATGAACGCCTTCCATATGGTGGCTTATGAAGATTATGAGCAGCCATTTAAAGAAGAAGAAGAGATATTAGACATATTATTCAAATATGATACAGAAAAGATATTTTTAGAAGTAGTCAGAGACTATGAGTGGGAACACGGCAACTTTAACGCTTTGCATATCGCTATCTATAATAGAACAACAGATAAAACAAAAGTCATAGCAATATTCTTGAAAAAAGCTTTCTCACTTGCCAAAGATGTCGTGCCAAAAGGTAGGTGGGCAGGCTATTACCCTCTCCACATAGTCACTGGAAGACAATCTGTAGCCGTACTAAAAAAGTTTTTGATATACGATAAAAAAGGCATCCTTCTAAAAGCCCGAACGAAAATTAAAGGTCGTAAAAGGGGCTATACCGCCCTTCACATAGCAACCCAAGAAGAAAGTGGAAAGATCATACGCATGTTACTGGATCGTGACCCATCGCTGGCCAATGAAGTAATCCAAGATGACACATACCACAAAGGCTTCAACGCCATTCAGCTTGCTACCTTGACGGCACACATTACAGAAAGGATAGCAGAAATATTTTTGGAAAAAGCGCCTTCTTGTATAGTTCAAGTAGTAAGAGGTTACAAAAAACACAACGGCCTCAATGTCTTTCATCTGGCGATGCAAAATGGAATCGCTAGGATGATGGGCTTCTTGCTAGAGAAGGAGTATGAGCAAAAAGACGCTCTGCTCAATACAGTAATAGAAGGTAATATAGTTTGGAACGGCTACAATGCCTTTCTAATGGCTGTAAAAATAGGATTTAGTAGGGAAGTTGACGAAATGTTGCGATGTGATGCCTCCTTGATAGACACAGTTGTACAAAACCCTGCATCAAAATATAACGGCTGGGATGCCCTCAAAATGGCTCAACGCCTGTATGGCGATGATCATGATATCACAAAAACGTTGCAGTGTTACAAAACAGAAAGCCAAAATAACCTTACAGAAAGTGCTCACTTATAAGTTTAGTGAGATGGCTAAAAAGCTATCCAACACCAAGCAATATTTCCTATTTCGAAATAGAAATATTACATTTGGGCTTTATGTATTTTTATGAATAACAAGCTGCACTTTTTATCAATATTCTTTATTTCATTACTATCGATGCCTGCTCAATTGCAAGCGGCTTATTTTGATCAAGAGGCAACTTTCCAAGATGAAAAAGAGTGTGAAATGGATGACCCTTTAGAAATTTTGGAAGTATACGATCATACCATCCATAGTGGGAAGCAAGTCAACAATAAAGTGAATGATACCGAATATTTAGAAGATTTGATAGAATTAGATATATTCGGGTTGAAAAAAAAGTTAAAAAAACCGTCCGAAGAGGTAATTTTAGCTAGTGTATTGGAAAATAGCAGAGAAAATGGCTCTTTCAAATATCTTTTTTCAAGCAAAGGATTGTTAAAAGGCGAGAAAGTCGTTGGCATGGCTTATACAAAGAGGATGAGTTACCATCTTATCAAGGCTACTTCTGAGCATGTCGTCATGGCCCTGCTAGAATGGTTAGGCTCTTTGCAAGCACACGGGGATGGTGATGCCCAAAGCTATGAGCCAAAGATACTTATCTCTAGTGATCCTGTATGTAGTATTTGTGCCGAAGTAGCAGAGGGACTCTTTAAAATAAAGCTGCCTAAGGATGCTAAAAAAGGATGCCCAGGTCGATTGCTCTCTAATGAGCTAGCAGCGTGGCCTTCTTTCGCACAACAATATATCAGTGCATGCCCTCGCCGCTTACGGTTGTTACCAAAGATGATCGTGACTTTACCCAGCAAAGAGGCGCATAGTGCAGCGGAAAAAGATTTATCTACGCATATTAGCGCAGAGGTAGAAGAAAAGAAGGAAAAAACCATTTTTAATGACTTACATAATGCTGTTGAGCATAATCAACTCGAGGAAGTGGAAATATTACTAAAGGAAGTGAAAATATTACTAAAGAGGCAGGATGAATTGGCAAAAAAAGTGATACAAGATAGTATGAAAGAATTTAATGACTTTAACGTATTACATCTTGCCGTTTACAAGGGATATGATAAGGTAGTAGCCCTCTTTATGCAACATGTGCCCAAACTAACGGAAAAGTTAGCCAAGCAAGTGATAAAAAATAAGAAGCAAGAATATTACGGTTATAATGTGCTAGATATAGCTGCTAGTTTAGGTCATACAGCTGTAGTTAAAACGTTTTTTGAATATAACGCTAAGCTGGCTATAGCGCTGGCCTCAAAAATAGTATTAAAAAATAATAAAGCATATAAAGCCATGAATGGGTTCCATATAGCGGCTTACAGCGGACATGCAGCCATCATAAAAATATTACTTAAAAACGATCCTGAGCTTATTATGCAAAAAGTGACAAAAGGTAATCATCATGGCTGGAAAGGATATATTGCGCTGCATATAGCAGCTTGCCAAGGGCATGCTGATGTAGTAGAAGAGCTAATCAAAGACAATCCCAAGTTGGCTGGTAAGATAGTAGAAGATAGCAATTGGGGATGGAACGGCTATAATGCCTTATGCTTTGCTGTAGAAAGAGGTCATATAGAAGTGATCAAAGTCATCATTAAGTACAACGCACCACTCCTCAAGCAAGTGGTGCAAAAGAATGAGAAAGGACGTACAGGACTTAATGTCCTAGACATTGCCTCGATCAAAGGGCATGAAGAGATCGTGGCCCTATTACTTAAACACAATAAAGGTCTTGCCACCCAAGTAGTAGAAGGTAATGGGATAGGATGGGATGGGTTTAGTGCCTTACATTTTACGGTTTACAGAGGACAGGCGGCGGTCTGCGAAATATTATGCAAAGAGATCCCTGGAATCGCTGAAAAAGTGATACAAACCAATGATCATTCGCATAACTGGAACGGGTTTAGTACTTTACAGCTTGCAGCTTACCAAGGACAGAAAGCGATCTGCGAAATATTATGCACACATAACCCAGCGCTTGTAGACCAAGAGATAAAGGATAGTTTATCATATAAGGGAGGCAATGCCTTGCATATTGCTGCGTTCAAAGGACATAGTGACATCTGTGAGATGTTCATCACAAAATTTCCTGAACTGGCTACAAAAACGATAGAAGAAGGTGTTGCTGACTGGAGCGGATATAATGTCCTCCATATTGCAGTTTCTGAGAACCATATAGATGTGGTAAAGATTTTGGTCAAAGCCTGCCCCGGCTTGGATAGCGTGGTAGCTCACAGTAATACGAATGGTTTTTCTGGCATGAATGCCTTGCATATCGCGATTGAAAAAGGGCATGAGGCTATCGTCGAATTTTTACTCAAAAACAACCCCTCACTTGCTGAACAAAGGGTACAAAAGAATGACAAGGGATGGCAGGGCTTGAATGCGCTACATATGGCCGTTGCAACGGGAGCGCTTGAAATCGCCGAAATAGTCCTTAAATACAATAAGGATCTAATCAAAAGCGTAGTGCAAAATAATAATAACGGATATAACGGCCATAGCGGCCTACATATTGCAGCTCAAAGAGGTGATATAGCAATGACCAAATTAATCATTAAACACGATAAAAATTTAATTTACCAAGTGGTAGAAAAGAATAATGATAAAGGATATGCAGGCTATAATCCACTGCAAATTGCATCTAAAATGAATGGTATAGGTCTAATAGAATTTTTAATTAACAATGATACCATCAACGCTGACAACATACTTATTAACCAGGTGGTAGAAGGGAATGACAGGGGGGTGAACGGTTTTAGTTGCCTACATATTGCCGCTTATGAAGGTAATGAAATGGCCTTGGCAACATTGTACAGCCGTGCACCTGAACTTGCGCTAAAAAGAATAAAAAACAATAGCGCTGGCTGGAATGGCTTTATGCCCTTGCATATGGCTGTACGAAAAAATCAACCATCAATCTGCAAAAGGTTATTTCAAGAGAACCCTCAGCTAGCTACAGAGGTGGTAAAAAGTGAAGACTTTTTGCACAGCTATGCTAACTGGACTTGGGACGGCTATACTCCGCTCCTTATAGCCGTTGAATTGGAGGATCCTGTGATCGTAGAGCTATTTGTTAAAAGCAACCGTCAACTGGCTATGCAAAGGGTAAACGATACAAGAAATCTAAAAAACGGCTACGATGCCCTACTTATTGCTACCCAAAACGCATGTCCTAATCGTACCATCGTAGATATGCTGCTGTTCTCTATATATGCACAATATGCAGAAACAAACGATAGCAAAGCTGATAAAACTTCATCTCCCTAAAATATATTTACTAGCTAATTCAATTTTGTATAAAACAAAATAAAAAGCTATATATTGCAAAAAATTGTCATTATACCTATAAATGCCTAACTTGTCTGCCATACCCTTTACTATATAAACCCCAAGCCATGACCTTACACAGCAAAAATCGCATTTACCCCCTCTTCCTATCCCTCCCAGCCCTTTGTATAGCGCTCAGTGCAAGTCATCAACTCGGCCACTCGTCTCAAAACACTTATACTCCTCTTTCCGCTACACAAGATGCCAACGTAGCACCACCTCCACGCAACCATCCTCAAAACACTTCTTCGGAAAAAGAAAAGTTGATATCTATTCTTCATTCGAATGCATTTCTTTTAGAGCAAGTAAAAAATTCAAAAGCTAACGGATACACGGTATTGCACGCGGTTATTAACACAGCGGCTATCAATGCACACGATACAGAGCTAGTCAACAAGCTCTTATCACTGGTGGACCTCCTTCTTATACACAGTCCAAGCCTTTTAGACCAAAGAGTGACCAAGACCGAAGCCAGTCAAAGAGGGAATGAAATAGGTTTAAATCCCATTCACTTTGCTGCCTTTAAGTACCGCGACAAAGAAGGTATGCTCAAAATGCTCGCCTTGCTACTAAAAAAAGAAAAAGAAATCTACGAAACAAGAAAAGAAGCGAACATACAACATCTGGAGAGAAGTTTATATGCAAACACAAGTAAAAAATGTTGGAATCTTTACGCCGGCTTGAATGCGTTTCAAATCGCTATGACTAGATTTCCCTGCCTAGAGGTCATAGAATTATTTTCAAAATATGATGACGATAAAACGCTTTTAAGTGCCATCATTCCCTCATATAATCTGAAAAGTCAAGGAAAAAGCATCTTGTATAGCCTTTTAGCTAACGATGATGATGAAAGTGATACAATGAAAATGGTTAGATTACTATTGGAGCATGTAAAACATACGACACCTTCTATTCTAGCTCCGATTAAAATCGGTGAATTAAAGGGATACACTCCTTTTCACTTTATTACATCCATATATTGCGATAATGAAAAAATGTTGACAGTACTACTCGAATATGGAGAAATAGCGTATGCAAAGATCCCCCTCCTCAATGAAGGTACATTCAATGGTTTTGATGCCTTTGATCTAGCTATTTATCACGGTAACCTAGGACAAGTCAAAAAGTTTTTACAAAAAAACCGTAATTTTGTCAAAAATATCATAAAGCAACCCAATCGAACATACTTTAACTTTACACCTCTTCACCTCGCTGTAGAAAGAAAGCATTTAGAGATTGTAGAGCTGCTTTTATTGCAATATGGCAAAGATATTGATATCAAAAGAGCCGTAAAAGGCAACCAATCTAAATACAACAATCATACAGCACACGAAATAGCTAATGCTATGTGTAATAAAGGTATTCTGGAAATATTTAACAGGTCGGATCGTAGAAAAAAAGCTCCCATAATATTCAAGGCATGGTATAAAGAAAACATTATAAACGATATATTTGAGTTCATCATACAGTGGATCTAGACGGGCTATAGGTTAGGAAACCATCCCTTTCTCGGACTTGCAATCATCATTGCCGAACTCTTTTTAGAGAAATATTTTAATTTTTTCTATTATTTTTTTTAGTAAATTTGTTTTTATAACACAACCTTAAACCAATTTTATCATGAAAAAAACAAACCTTCTTTCTTTATCAACCGTCGTTCTTGCTACGCTATCTCTAGCCAATAGTCAGATTTTAGGGACAAGTGAGAAAATAGCTTCCGCCAATACGCCATATTCGCATACTTATCGCTACTTACAGGATATTACAGTTGCAGAAGAAGGAAAATGTGATCCCTTTGATGTTGTTAATGAAACGGAACCATTTTCTTCCGATAACATCGATGAAAAAACCGCCAACATACCATACCACAATGATCCTCCATTAGGAAACACCTATACGGGCAAAGCGAAAAAGCGTCAGAAAGGTAAGAGGCATGTAAAAAAATATAACCATTCTCACCAAAAGCGTCATTCTCGTCCGACACATAGACAAAACATGCAGGGTAACCGACCTTCTGCCCTTTCCTTGACAATAAATGACGAACAGACTAGATTTGATAGAATGCTTCGAAATTCGTTGAGGCGGAACCCTGACATGCTTAATGAGCATATTAGAAATAACCCAGAGGTAATTAATGAGTACTTTGAAAAGAATCCAAAGCTCCTTGAAAATATGGTTAATAAAAATCCAACTATTGCAAAAGTAGTAGCTGATCAGGCAAAAAAAATATTGATGTCTGATGAAGAATTTAAGAAGAAGTATCGTAAGCGCCTCATTCAGTATATGGCTATCGACCTTGTGGCTTCAGGAGTTACAGGGTTTGTTTTGGGAGCAGGAGTCCATGTATTGGTGTTCCATACTACCTCGAAGATAGGAGTTGCCCTATGTATTTGTGGAGGACCAGTAGGATGTATCATAGGAGGTTCGATTTTTGTTATCATGGGTATTGTTGGCGGAGTCATTACATGGAAAAAATTAAAAAAAATGAAAGAAGAGCACAAAGCTCTAAAGATGTCTCTTGACTCAGATTTTTTCGAAAATGTAAAAAAGAACTATAGAAAGAAAGCTACCTCCATGTAGCTACAAGGATACTTTAACCCTCTTTCACATATGCGATCCCTGCTTGTACGATAAAGGTGATTGGCTCCTTACTTTCGGTCTCTTTGAGAGGCAGCCAGACAAGATCAGATGCTTCCGCTTTATCTTGAGAAAAGATATTGTCTAATCTCTTTTCTTTGAGGGTGACGACATAGAGGCTCGCTTGGTGGTGAAAGAGCTTTTGTTGGTAGACCGTTTGGTGTGCTTTCTCGCCTAGGTGATGAACCGTTGAGAGGGTACAACCTATTTCTTCTTGCAACTCTCTTTTCAACGCTTGAAGTGGTGTTTCCCCTGCTTGAATGCCTCCTCCCGGAAGGTCTAGCATGCCCTTGTACGGCCCCCTTACTTTCCTTAGCGTGAGCAAACGACCATGCCAAACAACGACGGCATAAGCCCCGTGATAGTATACTTCGTCCATCTTCACCATATGCCAAGGGTTAATTTTGTCTCCTCATCCAGCCGATTGATATCATACGGAGGATCAAAGGTGAGCTCAACCTCTACCTCTTTTACTTCAGGGAGCTGCGCTATCTTGTACTTCACCTCCGCAGGCAAGCTGTCAGCCACAGGACAAGCAGGCGTTGTCAGCGTCATCGTCACCTTCACCTTCCCCTTTTTAGCGTCTACGTCGATGGCGTATATCAACTTCAGCGCATAGATATCGACAGGTAGCTCAGGATCGTATATCTCTTTGAGCACGCCCACCACAGCAGCGCGGAGTGCCTCCTCTTTCTCTTTTTTTTTCATAACTAAAAGTTTATAAAGCCATCTACCTGCTTTTCCAACCGTTCCAAATAGTCTGGATGAGCCTTAACAGCATCTAAAGAAGGTTCTTTGACACTGGAGAGGTAGAGCTTAGGTGCATAGATGTACATACCTAAGTAGGTTAAAACATCGGTCAAATGGCTCAACCCAAGGATATTGCCTTGAGCACCTTTAGAGACCCCTATCAAAGCACACTTTTTATATCTTACCACCTGCCCTTTATCCAAAGGCCCCACCGTTAGGCCATCGATAAAAGTCTTTAAAACCCCTGGGAAAGAGCCATTATATTGCGGTACGACGAAGATCAGCTTATCCGCCTTTTCTACTTTACCAGCAAGACGGTTGAAATTGGGGTCTTTCCCCCTCTGTGCATACAGTGCCTTTTGTGTAAAATCAGGTGTCAGCTCACGCAAGGAGAGCATTTCCGCTCGCTGTTTTTTTTGTTTCAGCCGCTCTATACAAAGACCTGCCACCACCTCTGTCAACGAGCCTTGACGGTTCGTAGAAGCGATGACAAGCGTCACTTTTTCTTTTTTCTTAACCAGTGTATCCATGATACAAAGTTAGCGAATAAGACGTTAGAAACGCAAAACATCGTCGAGAAAAAGATATATTAATAGTTTTTTATTATTTTAGTGGATTGAATCTCCCCTATAATTTGCATAAAATCATGAACCCTACTGAACATACCCATAAAATATCGGCTTCGATGCTATCTAGTTTACACAAGGAAGTCAACGCTTTGAGCAATGTGATTCTAAGCAATCCGTTGTTACCCATTTTAGAGAACTTCCTTTTGAAGATAGAAGACAACGAAGTCATCCTTGCTGCCTCCGACCAACAAACATCTATTCTCAGCCGCCTGCCTCTTGCAGAAAAGGTTACGATGCAACCTTTAGAGATCGCCGTACCTGCTCGCATGTTCAAGGAGACACTCAAAAACCTCCCTAAACAACCTGTTGACCTATCTGTAGATAGAGAGCGCTACAACATCGCCTTAAAGACCTCCCAAGGACACTATAAGATCGCTTCCGAAAACGCGGACGACTTCCCTAAAGTTTTTGACTTCCCCAAAGAAGATGCCGATGTAGTAGTAGCCAGCGATGTGTTGATACAAGCAATTAACTTCACCCTTTTTGCTGCTAGCAAGGATGAGCTTCGTCCCGACTTGTCTGGTGTACTTGTTACCCTAGACCAGGAGGGGCTAAGCTTCGTAGCCACCGACGGCCATCGCTTAGTACGTTATACAAGAAAAGAGATTACCCTAAACAGGCATCTGAAAGCCCTTGTTCCAGCGAAAACCCTTCAACTGCTCAAACAGTTGCTCACAGGCCAGAATAAAAAAGACATACGTTTTATCTTCCGTGAGAGCCAACTCTTCATCACATGGGATCATGTACAAATGATCGTCTCGACAATCAACGAAACCTACCCTGACTACGAAAATGTCATCCCCAAACATAATCCGCACATCTTGACGCTCAACACTGACTGCCTTGCTACTTTAAAAAGAATAGGTATCTATGCCAACCGCACTACGCATCAGATTCGCTTCAAAATAGATACAAACCGTATAGAAGTCATTGCCGAAGACCTCGACTTCTCCAACGAAGCGCGTGAAACCATCGAGTGTCAATATGATGGCCCAGCTATGGAGATTGGCTTTAACGCCAAACTGCTCGTAGAAATGTTGAGCATCTTTCCCTCTGGCGAAGAAATCAAATTTTCCCTCGATACGCCCAACAGAGCTATCTTGATCACCCCTCCAGACATCAAAGATGAAGAGGATATATCTATGCTGATCATGCCTATCTTATTGGAAAAATAAGTTGTTGTTGTAATATAAAAATATTTTCAGGTACATCTTGCTTAATATTTTCAGTGATACTGCTTTTTATGAAATTTTCTTTAACTTTGTCGCTGAATAAATATATCCAAGATATGGCCAAAAAGATATTACTACTACTTTCCCTACTCTGCCCTCATGCCGTACAAGCTGCAGGTACAAACCCCAAAGAAAACGATATAAAAGACAAAGAAAAATATGAAACAGTAGAGGAGCTTCTTAGACAGATAGAAGAACTACAAAAAATTAGAGATGGGAAGAAGAAGAGAATGGATCAAAAGATCGATAAACTAGTGGAGAAAGCAAATAAAAGTAAAGAAGGTGACCCCTATGCAATCTTTGAGCAAGCGTTCTTAGAAATAGATAAGGCATACAAAACAGATGAAGAAGATAAAAAAATAAACGATGAAATTGAGAGAAAGTTAGAAGAGATACATAAAGCTAGGATGAGGCGTTTGGAGGAAAAAGAGCGGCAAAACAAACAACGATACAAAGAAGAATTACAAAAGATCGATGAGAAAGCAAAGGCAGAAAGAGAAAAAATAAAAAAGGACCAAATTGAATTCGACAAAAAAATGGCGATTATTCAGCAGAGGATAAAAGAACAAGAGCAACAAAACGCACAACGACACAAAGAAGAATTACAAAAGCTCGATGAGGAAAAAAAAGCAAGAAAAGCAGAGCGAATAGCTAACTCAAACCTTCATGTCCCTCCTGTTTCGAACAACGGCGGAAGGGAGTCATCTACCTCATCCAAGCCAAGCATTGATCTTAATTCCCTGTCCGATGTAAGATCGAATGTTGATTCTAACGGTTCTGATCGTTCGGTGGACACCGTCCCATCAGGTAGAGGGGGTGGAGTAGAAAGCTCTAGAAGTAAAAGTACTATCCGATTAGGAGAGTATAAAAAAAGCTTGGTTCTCAAAACGGGTTCCTCCACATTTATAGGTGCCATAGCCATGTTCATAGGATGGTCCATGCTGGCCAAGCTTCGAGGCAAAAAGAGTAAAAACGGTGCGTAAGAGGGCAAAAACAGCCGCCTCACAAAATCATACCTTATCCCGCGTCCCTACCCTTGCTCGCGGCCAACTTTAAGAAATTCATAGAAGCTTTCACCTCCTCAGCCAGTGCATGGTAGGGTATAAGCCTCCTGTGCACATAGACATAGCCGAGAGAGAAGAACGAAGGTGGCATAAGAGACCTATGCTTTCTATACGCCTCCCGCAACCTTCTTTTTATTTTGTTGCGATCGACCGCCTTTCTCAACCTACTTTTCGGCACACTAAAGAGAACCTGATGGTTGCCTACAGATACCTCTGCTTGCCGGACATAATATAAGATCACAAAACGCCCCCTCCATCGTTTGCCCTTTTGAAAAAGAGTACCGATGGCCTTGTGACGCTTGAGCCTTTCTTTTTTTGGAAAATGATAGTTCATGATAAAGGGGTTACAAACCCAAAGTAGGTGAAAGATTTTCATAGACATGATCCACTTGCCAAGGACCTTTAGAAGCCGATTTTTTAGCCAATAAGTCACACCTTTCGTTGTAGTGATGCCCTGCATGCGCCTCCACCCAAACCATCTTCACATTGTGACATCGATATATCGCTAAGAATCGCTTCCATAAATCTGCATTTTTCTTTTTTTCAAAACCCTTCTTCTCCCAACCCATCACCCACCTCTGCGTTACTGCATTGACGACATACCTTGAGTCAGCATACACGATCACCTCCTGCCGTCGTTTTTTGATTGCTTCAAGCCCTTTGATCACCGCCAAAAGCTCCATCCTGTTGTTCGTCGTCAGTCGAAACCCTCCTGAAAGTTCTTTTTCATGCCCTTGGTACGTAAGGATAGCTGCATATCCTCCACGCCCAGGGTTGCTAAGGGCCGAGCCGTCTGTATATATCTTTATTGGATAGTTCATCATTATTTTGAGTTAACACCTAACACTGGCTTACGATCTGAGTCACTTCTTACAGCCTTTTTGAGACCGTTCAACAAAAAGTGTTTTTTTCAACCGCTAAGTTAGCCTACCATCCCCTGTTATGCCAAACCATCGCTCCTACTTTTTTTCCGAAGAGCTATAAGAGGCTGCCTGTCTGATGTAGGCAAGCATCCTTCCCAGGCCGCTGCGACGTTGTGCCCCCAACAACCTTGTGAGGCCTATTTGCTCGATGAAAGAGAAGTCTGCGTCCACAATATCCTGATCCTCTTGCCCTGAAAAGACATAGAACAAGAGAGCCAGCACACCCTTGGTGATCATAGCGTTACTATCCCCTTGAAAAAATGTCCGCTCCTGATAATGTCGATGCGCTACCCATACCTTCGCTAGGCAGCCAGGGAGAAGATGATCATCTGTACGCAACGCCACAGGCATAGACGGCAATGTACTACCCATCTCCATAATATAGTCAAGCGCCATGTCGTCATGCCCTTCAAACGCTTTGAATGTCTCTATCAGCACCCTTTGCTGTTCTAAAATAGTAGGAGGAATATAGTAATCCATAAGGAGCCAAGTTAACAAAAATTATCATTATGACACACTATTTAGCAAAAACACCTCATAATATCGCAACACAACTGCCATAGTGGCGTATCCCAGTCTATGGCATACCGCTTGCGAAAAAAGTTAGTGGTAAAAAACAAACCCCTCTTTAAAACAACAAAACCCATATCATAATGTCTGAGAAAATAATAGGAATAGACCTTGGCACCACTAACTCCGCTGTATCCATCATGGAAGGCAAGCAACCCAAAATCATCGCCAACCGTGACGGCGGCCTCACTACCCCTTCCATCGTTGCCTTTCTTGAAAAAGAGAAAGACGAAAAAGGCAACTACATTCCACGCATCGGCCTCACCGCCAAAAACCAAGCCATCACCAATCCGACTCGCACGATCTACTCCATCAAGCGATTCATGGGCAAATCGTACTCAAAACTCAATGACAAAGACAGAAAGAACATCCCTTATACCATAAAGAGTGGCAAAAACGACCGAATAGAAGTCAACATTGAAAAAAGGAATTACACCCCTGAAGAGATCTCAAGCTTTATCCTCCGCGAGATGAAGACCACGGCAGAAGACTACCTTGGCCACCCCGTTAAAAAAGCAGTCATCACCGTGCCTGCCTACTTCAACGACGCAGAAAGGCAAGCAACGAAAAATGCAGGTAAGGTAGCAGGCCTTGAAGTAGAGCGCATCATCAACGAGCCCACAGCCGCTGCCCTCGCCTACGGCCTTGACAAAAAGAACGAAGACATGAAAATTGTCGTTTTCGACTTAGGAGGTGGTACCTTCGATATTTCTATCCTCGAACTAGGTGGCGGCATCTTCGACGTAAGAGCTACCCATGGAGATGTTCATCTCGGTGGAGACAACTTCGACCAAAAGATCATCGACTGGATCGCTGAAGGGTTCAAAAAAGACCATGGAATCGACCTAAGAGAAGATCCTATGGCCCACCAACGCATCAAAGAAGAAGCTGAGAAAGCCAAAAAGTCTCTTTCTACCAACACTTCCTACAAATTTCACCTTCCCTTCATCTCTACCTCAGAAGCAGGCCCCCTACACCTTGAAATGGAGCTCACAAGGTCACAGTTCGAAACCCTCATCGAACCACTCGTTCAAAGCACTATCACCCCATGTAAAGAAGCCCTCAAAGATGCCAAGCTCAAGAAAGAAGACATCGACGAAATCATCCTCGTAGGTGGCTCTACCCGCATCCCACGCATCCAACAGGCCGTCAAAGAATTCTTTGGAAAAGCACCCTCCAAACAAGTCAACCCCGACGAAGCCGTTGCCCTAGGAGCTGCTATCCAAGGCGGTGTTCTCACAGGCGAAGTCAAGGATGTACTACTTCTCGATGTCATCCCTGCATCCGTCGGCATCGAGACCGTCGGTGGAATATTTACAAAACTCATCGAAAAAAATACAACCATCCCCACCAAAAAATCAGAAGTCTTCTCTACCGCACAAGACAACCAGTCCGATGTCAGCGTCATGGTCTATCAAGGCGAACGTGAGATGGCCGCAGACAACCGTTCCCTCGGACGCTTCGAACTCAGTGGCATACCACCCGCCTCTAGAGGCGTACCTAAAATCGAAGTGACCTTCGACATCGATGCCAACGGTATCCTCAACGTCTCTGCAAAAGATCAAGGCACAGGAAAACAAAATAACATCCGCATAGAAGGTGCCTCCAACCTCTCCGAAGAAGAGATCGCCAAAATGGAAAAAGATGCCGCCGATAATGCCCAGTCGGACAAAGAACGTAGAGAGAAAGCAGAAAAAATAAACCAAGCAGACTCTCTCATCGCCACCACACAACGACAACTCAAAGAGTTTGAAGGTAAAATAAGCACCGAAAACAAAGAAAAAATTGAAGCAGCCCTTGATGATCTCAAAAAAGCGTTGGAACTCAAAGACTTCGCCCAAATAACCACGCACACCGAAGCACTCAACAAAGCGTGGCAAGGGGCCGCACAAGAAATTTATGCAGCCAACAAAGGCGAAGCAGAAAAGACAACAGCAGGCGAAAAAACAACCCAAAACACAGAGGGAAAAAAGGATAAGTTCAAAGACGCAGAAGAAGTGAAATAACCTAAAGAAAAGAGCAGGCACTTCTCTACTAAGAGGGCTTTGGGAGCTTAGTTACTAAGGAGGCGGGCTATCCTCTCAAAGCACAGGAAGGAAGTGCTGCTTTTAGGGAAGATAAGAGCTGGACCTATCGTGAACTTTCATCATCTTGTTCTTTAGTATGCAACCCCTCAGCATCCTTATCTTCGTTGGCATTCGGTTTTTGCAAAAAACGAAAAAGCAAGTAGGAACCAACCCCTATGACTGTCAAGCCTCCTGCTCCTTTCACCCAACTGAGTTGAAGGGAATTATCTTGTCCCACTGTTTTTGCGAGTATTGCCTTGTTTCTCCCTAGCTCCTCTTTTGCGATAAAACCATTTGTTGAAGTCTGATATGCTTGGTATTCCCTGACTGTATAAAGAAAAAATTGCTCTTTCTCAGGTAAAAGAACATATCGAAATGGAGGGAAACTAGGGCCTTCCATCTCTTCTAACTCTTCCATTCGGGTACTTCCTTCTTCATCCGTTAATTCTCTTGCGATTTCCTCCATGATCTCTTTTTCGGTAAATTCTCCAGGGTCTACAAGTATATTTTTGAGTGGTACGTCGCTCTTAACTGTAAAAAAAAGATTGGGTTTGTAGACGTACTTAGGTTGGTTTTCTGCATCTCTGTGATATAAAAGGAGATTAGACGAAAGATTGTCTCCAAGAAGGTCATGCAAAGTTGCTTTCGCTGGAACGGCAATGCTAAAGTAATCACCATCGCTTTTTTTTGACGTAAACAGTCTATAAAAAATAGTATCTCCTCCACTGGCCTTTACAAAATCTGACGAAAGACTTCCCACAAGAATAGCCATAAGAAAGTATAAATATCTTTTCATAACGTTTATTTTTAACTTTAAAGGTAAATTTTTTCACCTTTTCTGTTAAAACTGCACAATGTGTATGGAGCAGACCTGTAGGAAACCAATTTCCAAAAAAAATCCAAGCATCATCAAAAATAACCTTAGCTCACTTACGTACTACCTCTTATGGCTTTAAAGCTTCGTTACAAAAATGATACATAATTTTGACACATTTAGCGTTTAAAACCATATCTTTGTCCCAAATTATTAATGATCATGGAAAAATAAAGTTCTACCTCCTTGCTTCAATATATCTCCTAAGTTGTAAGACCTCAGAAGCAGTTCCTCTAAAAATAAATGATTGTTCATACGCTGATAATAAAAAGTTCGACGTAGAACCTGATCCTCCAGCATCTAAAACAATACGCAATATTTTAGAAGATATAGTTAATAACTATAAAGGTTATAAAGGAAGGGGTTTTGAATCAGAAAACTTTAAAGTCCTTCTCGGAGATTTGGACTTAAAACATCCGTCCACACTTATGGATCGAACCATCAAACCTTTAGATCATTCTCAAAAAATCGGAGATTTAGACCTCAAAAACAATCAAAACACCCTCACGATCACTCTATTATGGGATAGATTGCACAGAGACGTTCACGTAAGACCATTAAAGATCGGAAACGACAAAGTTAGAACCATACCTAATAATATATATGATGTAAAACAACTCAAGGGGCTTTTAGGTTTAGACAAAACCGATCAGATAAAATACAATGGTAAAACGTTAGATGACAACAAATTTCTTTACCCACTAGAGCCTTTACCTCCTAACTATGTGCAATTAGATATATACAGTGGTGATGGCGTTGAGAAGAACGTCAGTGTAAAAGAACAAATTGAAGATTACGATAATAATCAAATTTCTCAATTAGAAGCTGAAAACAAAAAGCTAGAAGCTGAGAAGAAAAAACTAGAAACAAATCCTCTAGACAAAAAAGAAAAGGCAGTATGGGCATTTACAGGAGCTTTCATGGTGGCTACAGTAACTTCTATTTATAAGGTTATCTCCAAAAAAAAAGAAAAGAACGCCTCAAAAGAGTTTTACTAGTACCCTTCTTCCTTTAAGGCTCTTCGTCATTTTCCCAGTTGTGGTAAAATGACGCACAATTTTCGCCCATTTTCGGCAATTACATAGCTCCAAAGGTCATCACTACTAATACACAGATCCTCACCTGCACTAAAGTGCAGGCATTGACAACACATATTATAAAGAAGGATGTTAGGTTTTTTTTACTATATTTGTAAAAAATATAACCCTACCAACAATGAAAAAAATAATCGCCTTTTGCATGCTTTTGAGCGGCGGACAAGGTTTCAACGCTTCAACCAGCTTCCCTATGACCGATTAAGAACTCGCTGATATTATCACTACTTACAGCTTACAACCTTATAGAAGACAATTGACTGCGCTAAAAATTCAAAGAAAGAAGATAATTTTGGCCTTTGATACAATGAATCTGTTTTTGTTCTAAATCCGTATGGAAATCATGATTATTAGTATATTTTTTTAAATCAATTGTCTTCTATAAGGTTGTAAGCTG
>JBCCFU010000004.1:0-18782 GCA_039029575.1 Bacteroidota bacterium
AACAGAAAAGCCACCTAACCATATAAAGAAGCCTTTCAGGCATCGTTGAATACCACATATATCTATGAAATCAAAGAAACTATTTCACCTGATCCTTCTTTTTTTAGGAACTCTCTTGGTTGGGAGTAAGGCTGTTCATGCATCAGGAGAAAAGATTTTTAAATATCACTTTGATAAAAATGTAAGAAAAAGGCCTTTGCTGATATCTACGAGCAGCTTTGAGGATTTTTATGTATTTTCAAAAGAAACTATAAAAAGTGAAGTTAAGTCTTTATCGGAAGTCTTAGGTTGGAGATTTTGTTTTTATGAAAGAAAAAAGGATGGTGGGAGCGGTGCTAGGATTACTAATAAAAAAATCTCAGATTTTCCATCTAATAAAACTGTAGGTGTGAATGTATCGCTGCTTGATGCAATAGAGATCCGTTATCGTTATAGTAATGATAAGGTAGCTTCTTGTCTTAAAGATGTAGAGATATATGCGCCTTTTAAAGAAATAAAAAAACAGATACAAAAGAACATAAGAGTAGCCCCCAAAGATCAGATGTTTGTTGTTAATGGTAATTTAGAGGATTTAAAAGATGGAGAAAAACTTGTTCACAATCCCTTAGTGGTAAAAGGTGGAAAAACATTACTACGTCCTGAAATAAGAGTAATGAATAAAAAAAATATGTATGTGATAATTAATGAAAAAGGCGCTGATGGTATTGGTGGTAAAAGATATCCTGTATACATAAGCAAAGGTATGACTGTAGCACAGCTAAAGGGCGCAATATTAAAGATTAAAGGTATCTGTAAGGAGCGGCAAATTCTGAACTATAAAAGTAATGATTTAAGACCTGAACAAACTATGGGTAATCTTTCTGTAAAAAGTGGTAATGAAATCAGTCTCTATGTGGAGAAGACTAAAATAGGCATCCGATATTTAGGGAATATAGATTATTTCCTCTTGGAGGAGGGTGCTACACTCGGGAAGCTGAAAGAATTGGTGGCAAAAAAATATGGTGTCAATCAAGATGAAGATATTATAGATTTAGAGAAAGAGCCTAACTTATTGGCAAATGCTGATGATGAAAAAGAACTTATTGACCTTGGTGTAAAACATAAAGATGTGCTGAGCTTGGTTATTAAACAGCAATCGGAGGACGAAATAACAGTCACTTTTCCTGATGATAGTCAAATTGTTAATAAGAATATTTCTCTTGCTGGATTAACGATGGGAGAATTGAAAAGAGAGATAGAAAAACAATCTAGCATTGCACCAGAGAACCAGGTTATAAATTTTTTTCCAAGCCTTAGTATTAGTAGAGAATTGTCAGGTACTGATGGTGATGAACTTCGTAGTCTAGGTGTGAAAAGAGGGCAAACATTAGAAGTGAGGAGTAGTTTAAATAAAAAAGTTACTGTTACCATCTTCAATCCTTATACTAGTGGTTCAGGGGGTATTATAATACATGAAGTGATGAATTTATCAACTAAAGTACAAAAGGTGAAAGAAATTTTGAAAAACGCCCATAAAGTCTCTAAAAGCGTTGAGATACTGTACGACGGAGAAGAATTGCAAGATAGCAAAAACTTAAAAAAAGTTTTTGCTAAAAATAAACCTTATGTACTTTATCTATACGATTCTACTAAAGAGAAAAAAGAAGACAAGGGAAAGCTATCTAATACTTTTTTGGTTGGCTTAGTTATACACTTCTTATTTACTGCCTTTCTTAGTGGCCACTATTACATGAAAGTACGAAAACTCGATTTTTTTAAAAATACAGAAAAAACTAAAAACAATACAAAAACAAGACCCCTAACATTATGATACAGAAAAAACTATCTCATTCCACTCTTTTTTTAGTCTCTCTCTTGATAGGAGTGCAAGTCGTTCAGACATCAGCAGCAGGAAAAACCGATATTAATATTAAAAGCAACAAAGGGAGTTATAACTTCCAGTTGAGTATAGATACAAAAAAAACGGTCAGCGACATGGAAAAAGAAATGAAAACTAAAAAAAAACCAGGAGAAAAGATAATTTGTTTGGAAGATTCTTCAGGAACTTTGCTCCAAAATAGAAATACACTTTCTTCGTATAGCATAAAAAAAAGTGATACATTGACCTATTTTGGTGCTGAGTTTTCCCTTTATATTATCAGGCCCGACGACAAGTTGAAGACAATAAAGGTCAAAGAGAATAAGCTAGGTGAAACTGTAAAAGAAATTATTAGAAAAGACAATAGTATAGCCGATAATTTTGATATTTTTTTCTATGATGGCAAAAGTAGTAAGAAGTTAGCTGATAGTAGTAAGATGCAAGATTTATATTATCTATCAGAATCAAAAAAAACAAGTGGTAAATATTATAAAACCGTTAATCTTTACCTGCACGATACCGCCTCTCAAAAAGGGTCAGATGACAAAAAAGGAGAAAGGCTCCCTCGACCATTCGTTTACGGAGAAGTTGTTCATGGTGTATTAACCGTTTTTTTGCTGCTCCTTCTCGTAAAAGAGTATAAAAAGGTCGGTAAAAAGCAAGATAGGGAGGAAGAACTAGAAGAGGCAGCAGAAGCAGAAGCACCAGCAGAAGCACCAGCAGAAGAAGATATGATAGAACCAACCGAAGCCATCTAAATAAGCTACACATTTGGTATCGGTGCAGTCAATTGCTAGTTACTGATTGATGTTCTGGAATAATTTGATCTCTTCGTGATTTTTTTTCTGGAGATCAACTTATAGAGGCTCGTAAACTGTGCTGGTACATAACCCTGTTTGCTTTTCTTTTTGCTCCCTCTTATGCACAAAATATCGAAAAAGCTCCACTAATGAGTAAAGTAAATAAGCTGCCATCAAAAACAGGGGGAACGAACTGTCATGTACAAAAAATGGTTAAAAGAAAATTATTATAATATTTTTGAGCATCTTATGGTCACTTTTTTCGATGATTTTACTTCTTTAAAATGTACCTGTACTAACAGGAGATATACAAATATCCTTAAATTTACTCAAAAATACCTAGCACGATGACACAGCAAACACGACTCATTCTATTCTTTCTAGCTACCCTCTCTATCGGAACTCAAGCTATACAGGCTACACAAGCAACAACTATCACATATAAGACACTCAAAAGAGAAGAAACGCGGCAATTAAAAGTGAACTTAAACGAAGCAACGGTTCTAGATGTGAAAAAAATGTTACAAAAAAAGCTAGAAAAAGGTAAACATATCTTTCCATTTCAACAGACGTTCCTTTATAACAACAAAAGTTATGAAGATGAGGTACTATTGAGAAATATTAAAAATATAAATTCTACTCCTTATATCATAGTGATAAAAGAAATAGGTCAAACACAAGTTATCAATATGAAGACTAATAAATCCATCATACCATACGTGAATGTAAAGGATACTATGCATGATATAAAAATTCAGATACAAGCGAAGACAGGGATACATCCACTGAATCAGACTTTATTGTTATATGGAACAAAACGGATAGAGTTGGACGACAGTCAACCTCTTGAGAACGTTGTAAATATGCAAAACAACAATAGGATATTATTGAAGAAGAATGACTTAGTACTTACCAAAAAGCAATTCTCAGTTGAAGTTAAACAACTGTCGGGTGTCATAATCTTGCTAGAAGTATCACTAACCGATACTATTGAAAACATAAAAGCCCTGATAGAGCATCACACAGGCATACCAGCAGAAAAGCAGCGGTTGGTAAAAAGACAAGAAGCCCAAGATGAATCGATAGACCTTAAAGATAACAAAAAAACGCTTGCAGCGTATGGTATAGATAAAGACGCTAACATATATGTTTTATGGAGCCCTTTCACAATCAAATACAAACTTGACAATCAACACTATGATTTACAGGTAAACCCAGCCAGTACTATTAAATCGATAAAAGATAAGATAGGCTTTAAAAAGACGCTGAAGTTAACTTTTGCGGGAAAGGAGCTAGAAGATGAAAAATATATTTCAGCGTATGGAATAGACGAGGGAGATGAAATAGAAGTATCAGAAACAAAGAGCAATCAAGGCATCAAGATCACGGTGAAAGCACCGAATATCAATGAAATCCAATTAGATGCAAAACCAACGGATACTGTTCAAATCATAAAAGGTATGATGGAAAAGAAAGGATGCTTCCTACAAGAGGATCAAGAATTGATTTTGCATACTAATAACAATACTAAATCACTCAAAGATGGCAAGACATTTTCAGATTATGAAGTAAAGCAAGGCGCTTCGATCACCATACAAGTATCACAAAAAAAGAGCAATCAAGGCATCAAGATCACGGTTAAGCTACCCAAAGGCAAAGAAATCGAACTAAAAAATGTACCAGCAAGTCATACTCCTAAAGATGTAAGAAAGATGATACGCAATCGAGGCATCCCCCTGCAAAAGGATCATACATTAATTTTTTATGAAGGTCAAGCGTGGGTAGAGGGAATGCCACTTTCAGTGTATTTTAATAATATTTTAACTTCTGTGGTAATAGAAGTCTCAGGAATAGTACAAAATGTCCAAAAAACGACAGAGCAAAAAGGAGAGAAAGAGGGTAACGACCTAAAAAAGAAGTCTGGTGATAATAATAAGGTATACTTTGCTATATTTGCTGGTGTTTTGGTAGTCGTTCTCCTTGGTGGCTTCTACTTCCTGAAAGTACGCAAGGCTTTCTCAAAGCTGAGCGAAGACAGACCTAATCATTCAGAATAAACTCCACGCATATGATAAAAAAACGACACTTAAGAGTCCCTTTACTCTTTTTATGTACGCTCTTTACGGTAGAGGCAAAGGAGAAAATTTTCGTTCGATTACCCAGTAATCAAGCATTTGTATTCAATGTAGACTTAAATAAAATAACGGTTTTGGAAATCAAGAAATTGATACAAGAAAGTAAAATTCAAGGTGAAAATATACCTCCAGCAAACCAGCAGTTACTTTACAAAGAACAAGAGCTAGAAGATGACAAGACACTTTCTTTTTATAAAGTACAAAAAAATCAGTTTTTAGATTTACTATACGATAAATATCAAGTCATTATCAACGTTAAAATACTGGTGGAGGGATCTTTGAAATCATTAAAATTAAACGTAGACTTAAAAAAAACAACGGTTGGGCAAGTGAAAGAAATGTTAAGCAAAGAAAGCGTAGGTATACCCGTAAAAAAACAGAGGGTCATCTTCTGCGGAAAATACTTAAAAGATGGTAAAAAACTTTCAGATTATGGTATAAAAGCTGATAGTACCATGTTTGTATTAGTAAGTAATACTGCAAAAACACCATCCTTGACAGAGGAAGAAAGCGATTATGAAATCAAGGTTGAAGTAAGCAGAGAAATCACTTTAGACGTAAAAGCGACGGATACTATTGAAAGTATAAAAAATCAGATAGAAGACAAAGATGGTATTGTTGCAGGTCAGCAGGACTTGTGGTTATATGGTGATAGCGCTCCTATGCAACTAGAAAATGGAAAAAAACTTTCAGATTATGGTATAAAGGCAGGCGATAAAATAAAAATGTTAGAATACAAGAAAGATAAACTCAATATTATTCAAGTATTACCAGACAAAACGGTGACTGTTATCTATGTTGACATCAACAAAGGCATGAAAGTTTCAGTACTGAAACAAAAAATAGTTGATGAAGCTGGGATACCAGCAAATGAACAAGTGTTTAGTCTAGCTAGTAAAGAACTAGAAGATGAAAGGATGCTTTCAGATTATAACGTAGATGTGGGATTTGCACTAAGCTTATCAAAAAAAAAGATTGATAAAGGCATGAATATCAAGATTCAAGCACCGAAAGATAAAGAAATAGCACTGAAGGTATTCCAAAACGATACTATTGAAAAGATAAAGCAGAAAATAGCAAGCAAAATAAACTTCTCCAGCGGATACCTAGAGCTAATTTTTAATGGGAGCAAGCTAGAAGATAAAGAGCCACTTCAAAAATATGGTATAAATTCGTCCTCTACAATAAAGTTGGAAATGGAAAAAATAAAGATTGAATATGACGAAGGTCCTTTATATATTTCATTTAAACCGACCATGAAAATCTCAGGGCTCAAAGAAGACGTGATAAGTAAACTAATAACATACGAGTATGAGTTAACTTTTGATGGTAAAAAGCTGGATGATGGAAACGCTACGTTTGGTAGCCTTTCTATAGAGGGTGGTAGTACGATAAAAGTCATCAAAAAAACTAAAGCTACAGAGGAAGATGATGGAGGCCAGGACCAAGAAAATAAGTCTGGTGATAATAACACCGTCTACTTCGTTGCGTTTGGAGGCATCTTATTGATAGCCATCGTTGGTTTCTTCTTGAAACGCAAAAAGAGCCAAAGAACTAGTAGCTATGAAGCGTAAACTTCGGTTGTCGTGTAGCTATTGTACAAGCAAGTGAATATTCCCATAGAGGTCTTCAAAGCTAAACTGATACCCCCAAGATTCTTTTTTTGGTTTGGCAAGGACTTTTACCCCTTTTTCTTTTAGGGAGTTATAGTCGCCCTCGATATCATCTGAAGAGAAGACAAAGCCTTGTTTGCCTATTTGCGCAGTGAGCTCCTGGGGAGTGGCATTGTCCATACCCCAATCAACGGCTTGTAAGATGATTTCTATGTCGGGCTGTTTTTTACATCCGACGGTCAGCCAGCGTTGATTTTTTCCCATAGGGGAGTCATCTCTTTTTTCAAGTCCTATTTTTTCTGTAAAAAAGGTAAGTGCTTCTTCTTGGTCTTTGACAATAAGGGGAGTGTGTGTTATTTTCTTGATCATGATAATTTATGGTAAAAGGTATGGTGAAGTATTAAGTGTAAAGTTACAAAATCTTTTTAAAAAAGTATCTTAGAGGTGGAGCTTTTTTTCATTCGTAGACCGCCACACTTTTCACATTGACGAACTCACGGATACCGAAATAGGAGAGTTCTCGTCCATAGCCTGACGCTTTGATGCCCCCAAAAGGCAAGCGAGGGTCGGAGAAAGTCTCGTGGTTCACGAAACAGCCACCCACTTGCACCTGCTCACGCGCGATCCTTTCGGCCTTTTGTATATCTTTTGAAAATACGGCCCCTGCCAGTCCAAAAGGCGTGTCATTCGCGATGGCGATGGCTTTTTGCTCATCTTCTGCTACGATGATCACAGACACTGGCCCAAAAAGTTCTTCATCATAGGCGGGCATTCCCTTCTTTACTTTAGTAAGCAAAGTAGGTGGATAATAGGCTCCCTTGTCAAAAGGGGGTTGCGTAGGCACCTTGCCGCCCAAGAGACATTTGGCTCCTAGTTTGATACTTTTTTGTACTTGTTCATGCAGTTGATCACGTAGGTCAACCCTTGCCAATGGACTCACCCCCTCTTGCTCATCCATCGGATCAGCGAGTTGAAAGCTTTCGAGCTTGGCTAAGTAGTGTTTTGTAAATGCTTCAGCGATGGGTGCTTCTACGATGATACGTTTAGCTGCTGTACAGCTTTGTCCAGCATTTTTCATACGACCAGAGAGACAAGCTCCTACAGCTTGCGACAAGTCTGCATCCGCCAACACGATATAAGGATCACTCCCTCCCAGTTCGAGGACCACCTTTTTTAGCATGCTTCCCGCCTTGGCTGCCACTGCTCGGCCGGCTGGTGTACTTCCCGTCAAAGTCACTGCCTGGATAGCGTGGTGTTCGATGACCTTATCCACCTTTTTGCTACTAATCAACAGTGTCCGAAAGATGTTGTCAGGAAAGCCTACCTTTTGAAAGATCTTTTCAATGGTGAGCGCACATGCTGGGACATTGGAGGCATGCTTGAGAATTGCTCCATTGCCTGCCATCAATGCAGGCGCTGCAAAACGAAAGACTTGCCAAAAGGGATAATTCCATGGCATGATTCCCAAGATCAGCCCCAATGGCTCAAAAGCGATATAGCTCTTAGGTGCCTCTGTTTTCACTACCTCAGCTTTTAAGAAGCTTTCTGCTACCGTTGCATAATAGTCACACACCCAAGCGCACTTTTCTACTTCTGCTTTCGCGCCTACGATGCTTTTACCCATCTCTTCGGTGATGATCTCCGCGTAGTCATCCTTGCTTGCCTTCAGCTCTTGGGCTACTGCATGCATAAGCTTGCTTCGTTCTTTGAAGGAAGTATGCGACCATGTCTGCCACTCTTTGGTTGCCTTCTCTAAGATCGTGACCACCTCTTGGTCAGATGCTTCATCGTATCGTGACAGGCGTTGGCCATTGACGGGGTTGATAGATTCAATAGGCATAAAATAAAAAGTTAAAATCGTAAAAAAAGGGAATATGCCCTTCTCTTGCTTTAAGTTAGGCTTTTTAATCCAAAGAAAAAACTATTTTGCGCTCACCTGATAATACTAAGATTGATATTTTGTTTTTTTCTAATAAAATGTGTAAATTATATGTGCTTACCATTTACTTTTAAGACCTTTTACCATGAAAAAAAAACCTTCATATTACCTTTTTGTATGCCTCTCTTTAGCTATTACGTGTCATACACCATCAACAGAAGCAAGCGTGTTGCGTTACTGTACAAAAGCAGTATTCACCATGTTGTGCCTTTCAAGTAGTAGTCAGGCAGACAGTCATAGCATCATAAGCCAAGGTACTTTCACTTCCGTTGTCACAGAGATAGACAGTTTTGAGACCCCTGTGATTCTTGCGCGCAACAACGACAGCGACACTTTGTCACTCTTTCGATGCGATCAGCTATGCAACAGTATCAGCAGCGTCACGGCCATCACCTCAGGTTCAGGAGTAGGCTACCATGCAGATATGGTGTTAGATAGGAGTCCAGAGAAGATAGACATTCCCTCCATTGTCTTTGAAAATAGGACGGCTAGCCAGCTAGTCTTTATACATTGTAAAGATGAAAGTTGTTTACAGAAAGAGAGTGAATTTCCTTTAGCCGCAAATATTCAAGGAAGAGAACCTTCTCTGAAGCTGAGTCCAAGTGATGGTTTTGCATCTGTCGCCTTTTACAATTCGGTCAATCGTCACCTTACGTTTGCTAAATGTGGTAACGATCTTTGTCCTGAGAACATGCAGCAAATAAGTCCAGTAGATACGTTTAACAGTAATGGGAGGTACCCTTCGCATGTGTTTAATGCTGCTGGAGGCCCATTGATTGTCTATCATAGCACTTCGGAGAAGTCTTTAAAGATGGCTGAGTGTGGTATCTCTTCTTGTGGAAATAGCAACATCCAGAAAAACTATATTGCTACACAAGTAGGAGCTACTGTAGGGTTACACCCCTTGATAGAGCTTCGTACGAACAAGAAGCCAACGGTCTTTTATTATTATTATAATAGCACGCATGGTGTTCTCAGCTTACTCTATTGTTATGAAAACCTTTGTGATAACCGTGAAGTTACAGCGTTATACAGCGGTGGTACTATGAACGACCTCTTTGTATATGATGCAAAGCTGCATAACGACCTACCTATAATAGCTTATATAACCTCAGACAATCGGCTCACTTTGCTGACATGTGAGCGTGAAAACTGTACAGGGAGCCAAACTATCCTCGACCTGGGGGCCATTGGTTCGGTTACAGGAGGAGGAGTACATGCTTTGTCATTACAAAAAGACAGCTATGGTAATGCATTACTTAGCTATTATAACCAGACCAGCGATTCTTTAGAATTTCGGTTGGTCACCCTATACATCACGAACTCACCCAGTGTAGATCCGAGTGGTTCTCCTTCTAAGAACCCTTCTTTTCCCCCTAGCCGTACGCCGACAAACGACCCCAGCACCTCTCCGTCTAAGAACCCTTCTCGTGCCCCAAGTCGTACGCCGACAAGCGATCCCAGCGGCTCTCCTTCTAAGAGCCCTTCTCGCTCCCCGAGCCGTACGCCGACAAGTGACCCTAGCGCCTCCCCTTCTAATAACCCTTCTCATTCTCCCACCGCCTTTCCTTCTTCAGTGCCCAGTAAGCCACCTTCAGTGTCCCCTCTTTTACCGCCCAAGCTGACAAGTAGAGTTCCCAGTGCCTTCCCGTCTAAGAACCCCTCCCACTCCCCTAGCACCCTGCCTTCCAAAAAACCGAGTGAGTCACCTTCTAGCCAACCTACTATGTCTCCTACCATTACTTCTTCTCCTACTACTTCTCCTTCTCGTTTCCCTTCAAACCCTCCTTCCAACACACCTTCTACCAATCCTTCCCGTCAGCCAACCACCATGCCTACCCTACCACCAATCCCATCGAAAGAGGTATTAGAGCCAGAGATCCAACAAGGAGGCTTTAAAGAAGAAAAAACGTCCGATACTCAATACATACTTATATTGGGAGTCTGTGCTATAGGCTCCTTTACGATCATTTGCATATTTTGTTCGGTGTTAATCTATTGTTGGATGAAACAAAACAAAAAGAAAGAGGATGCAATGAATAACGGAATCAGAGAAAGAAAGAAAATGGAAAAAGGTGAAGACGAGCAAGAAGAGATAGAGTTTCAAGAGATAAAGCAACCTTTAGAAGAGGAGCCTCTCAAAGCTGTAGAACCTCTCCAGCTACCTGTACCGGTAGTATCCAAAGTTTTAGTTGCTCCAAACTTATCGAAAAAAGGCCTTTCCTTTGATAGTGAGATCACTCATGACGACGATGAAAAAAAACAGGAAGTAAGCTATATTGAAGGTAGTAGAAAACAAGAAGTACAACTACCTATCGTTGAAAACATGTGTGAAGAAGATGATGATGAAGTATGTGGTAGTACGGATACAGACCTAGAAGAAGGTGTAGAAACAGCACAGTCTATAGTCAATGCTGGTGCTCTCCCCAATCTTATCCTCACCAAAGGCAACGTCAAAGATGTTAAGACCTCTTTTGACAAGGGGTACAATGAGATAGATGACGAGGAGATCGATAACATCGACAACAATGTAGAAGAGTCTTTGGAAAGTACCCCTAAAGAGCCTAAAAAGAAGAAAAAAAGTATCAAAAAACAAAAACATAAGCATCGTCGCGGTGCCCAGAGTAGCAAAAAGTCACAGTCCAGTAAAAAGATTAATAAAAAAGTAACGTTCAAAATGGCCAAAAATGTCCCAAAAGATACTTTTACTAGCGATAACATCATCTACATCCAACCAACTGATAACACCATATACGAAGATAGTGACTTTGAGTATGAGTATGAATACGAATATGAGTATGAGCAAGAGGAAATAGAAGATAGTTCTTCATCTCTAGGCAATGATGAGATCAGTACTGCAGGGAATGACAAACTAGAGTCGGGAGGCATCGATAACGTCATTACTCATGGGTTCATAGAGTAAAGAGATCGTGCCATACACGCCATCATAGCCTGCTTTTCGGAAGACTTGTCTGTTACGTAGCCGTTGGATAGCGAGTTTACAGCGAGGACCAAGCTTTTGAGCAATGTCGACGAGCGGCACGTGACGTAACAAGTCGAACTCATTGCCAAAGGCATGGATTGCCTGGGTGTAAGCTTTCGTGACGGTTTTTGTCTTGACTCCTTTGCCAATGATCTCGCTGAGGATCTCAGGTAGCGGGACGATATGCATGAAGCTGGGGGCTCCTTTGGGGCGGACGGGTTGAGTGCGATCTGCTAGGCGGCGGATACGGTGTAGCACGCCGACGGTAAGAGGTTGTTGACAGACAGGACAGATGCCTTTATGTTGCCATGTCTCTTCTGGAGAGAAACACACTTGGCAGTTACGATGTCCGTCGAGGTGATACTTCCCTTCTTCTGGGAAGAACTCCAGCGTCCCAGCAAAGCCTTTGCGCGTCTTAAAAGCTTCAAACATGGCCTGATAGCTACATTCGCCAGTCAGGACATTCGCCTCTCGTCCCAAGTTGCGTGGAGAGTGCGCATCGGAGTTAGAAATCATGGTATAGCGATCTAAGTCTGTCCAACACCAGTTCATCGCAGGGTCAGATGAAAGGCCAGTCTCTAAGGCGAAGATATGTGAGGTAAGATCCCGAAAGCATGCTTTTACGCTGTTGTACCCTGACCGTGAGCCCAAGATGGCGAACCAAGGGGTCCATATGTGGGCAGGGATCAGGTGGGCATCAGGTGAGCTCTCTAGAACGATTTCGAGGAGGTCACGGGCCGAGCATTTAAGGATTGGACGGCCATCTGCAGCTAAGTTACCATAACGCCCCAACCGTTGGTTCAGGCGACCCGCTGTCTCTAAGTCGGGCACACAGATGACGTGATGACTCTTTCGAAGCCTTCCTTCGTAGTGGTAGATACAGCATACCTCGACCGTTAGACAGAAGTGTACCTCACGCCGTTGCCGAAGGATACCAGACACGCCAGCAGGTTGGTCTATAAGTGAGAAGAAACCATTGCCGCGTGGTTTGAGTTTGGTTTGGAGCGTCTGATACCACGCTGGGTGCGTAAAGTCGCCCGTTCCTACCACATCGATACCTTTGATACATGCCCACTCGTACAACCCTTCCAATGTCAAGTCTTTGCTGGTAGCCCTCGAATGGTGCGAGTGGACATGGAGGTCTGCCACATACTCTTTCATGGCTACTTCCTGTTTTCTAATTTCTAGTTGGCTCATATGATGGGATTGGGATAGCAAGTGCTTAAGATAACGTTTTGCAGCTATTTTTGGAGCTTATTCTCTAAATTATTTCACCGCTGTCTTGATGATCTTATCTAATTCTGAGAGGGTAGATTTAAAGTGGCTATCTGTGGTGAGCATGTCGCGTACGACTTGTATGGAGTGTCCCACGGTGCTGTGGTCGCGACCTTCATAGTGACTTCCGATAAAGCCGAGGGTATAGTCTGGCATATATTTTTTGATGAGATACATAGATACTTGTCTAGGGGTGACGATCTCTCTCTTTTTGCACTTACCTTTGATATCTTCGAGCGATACTTTATAATGTTCTGCTACGATCTTTTGGATATATTCTACGCTGACCTCCATGTCGACATGGAAGACGATATCTTGGATGATCTTTTTGATGACATCTAGACTGGGTTCTTTTTTATATAGGGAGAGGTAGGCGACCAGAGAGTTAGCGACCCCTTCTAGTTCGCGTATGTTTGTCTTGACGTTGAAGGCTATATACTCTATCATTTCGTCGCTTAGCTTGATGTTTTTAGCTTTTATCTTCTCTTTAACGATGGCGATGCGTGGTTCGAGGTCAGGGGTTTGAAGGTCGGCGGTGATGCCCCATTTGAAGCGAGAGAGTAGCCTTGCTTGCATGCCTTGCAGGTCGCGTGGAGGGCGGTCACTGGTGATGACAATCTGTTTGTTCGACTGGTGGAGCTGGTTGAAGATATGAAAGAGCATCTCTTGCGTTTTTTCTTTACCTGTAAGGTATTGGATGTCATCGAGGAGGAGGACATCGACATGTTTGTAGTATTCTTTGAAACGATGAAGGGAATTGCTGCGCAAGGATTCTACGAAGAAGTTAGTAAAGTCTTCGGAAGAGGCGTAGGCGACTTTGGCTTTTTTATTGTTCCTTTTGATCTTGTTGCCGATGGCATGCATGGTGTGTGTCTTACCACTGCCTACAGGGCCGTAGATGACGAAAGGGTTGAAGGAGGTATTACCTGGGTTTTGGGCGATGGCTTGCCCTATAGATTTGACTAGCCTGTTGAAGTCACCTTCGATGAGGTTATCGAAGCGATAGGCACTGTTTAGACTCATGCTCTCCATTTCGTTATCATGGTCAGCGGCGGAGCTAGCTTCTTCGTTGGGGTGGCTCTGTTTGTGAAGTGATGAGGTCGTCGTTGAAGTATTTTTTAAAGGTAGTTCTGTTGATTTTTCGCCTACTACCACATATTCGAGTCGTCCTTCTCTTCCGATGGCGTGGGTGATGGCTTCGCTGAGGAGGTCTATATAGTTTTCTTCTAGCCATTCACAGAAAAATTGACTAGGTACACGGATGCTGAGGGTCTTGTTTTCATAGCGATGTAACTCTATCTGGGCAAACCATGCTTTGAAGCTTTGTGGGCTGTTAATATGTGTTTTTATGTATTGGATAAAGTTTTTCCAAACGGTTTTTTGATCTGCTTTCATGCTTATTGTCCAGTCAAAGAGTTACAAATAAAAGACGGTTGTGTACTAAGTGCATGGCAAGACGGTTGCTTACTTAGCCTTTATTTCTTTTTCTAAAATAACGTTTTTGAGTATATTTTGTATGTTTTTGATAAGGAGAAAAGTCTTGTAACTGCTTTCTCAGAAGAGACCAGTCGATATCTTGGCGAGTCACGTCTTTAAAATAATATAAAATGTCATCTACATTGTTGCCTTTTCGATGGAAGTTAAGGAGCCATTTACCCATCTGCAAGAGGATAAAGGTAGCATATTCGATGTTTTCCATCGCCTTGACCTCTTCTAATATGTGTAAAAGGTGACGTCCGTAGCGTCGATATTTGAGTTTGCCTTCCATATAAGGCATCGTAACGAGGTTTGTTTCTGAGGTAGGTTTTTCTGGTACAGGGCGTGTAAGGTCGATGTCAAGCTCATAATCTGCCATATAAAAGATGTCATGCCAGACTTTTTCTAGGGTGGCTCCTCCATATTTGAGTTGGGGGTTGACGGCGATCATGATGGGGACAAGGGCTTTGATGTAGGCAGTACGTTTGACTCTGTCGGGCTCTTGCTGGATCCTGCGAAAGAGGTTTTGTACGTTTCGACCATATTCTCTAAGTAAGAGAGGGTCTAGCTGAGCATCTGAATAGTTTATCATGACTTTTTTTGTTTTTTTTGTTTTTTTTGTTTAGAAGCGGAAGCGGTAACGATGATCTTGTACTGTTTGAGGATCTTTTTTTATGATTGACTGGATGACTTTCTCTTTGTAGGCTTCTTTTTGCTTGTCTTCTTTTTTCTCTGGATCTACTTTGTTGTGTGATCCTCTGTGTTCGATGATCATAACGTTCTTCTTGCCTGCGATTGGTTGTGATACTTTCCCTTTGGAGAGACCAAAACAAGCGCCGATGGCTTGAGGGGCGTGTTCTTTTTTCTCTATGTCTTGGTCATCGAACTTGATGCCTTCTTTTTTGATGATGACAGCGCCTGATCCATACATTTGGTTGTACTTTCTTTTTATTTCGCTAAGAGACTGACTGTCATCGGCGATCTTTTCTAGACGGGTGATGATCTCTTTCTGCTTCTTTTCTTGTATAATTGCCTCTTCTATCTCTTTGGCTACGGTTTCATAGGGAGCTATGCCTTCTTGCTCATCTTTTATCCATATCGCCACTGTATAGTATTCATTTTCTATCTCTACAAAGCTTGCTTTATTTAGTTTGGCATCGTTGTATAGCCAATATATTTCTTTGGGTTCGATGCGGTAGTCGCCTTCTTTATCTTTTCGGAAGATAGGGCGGCCTATCTTTTGGGCCTCTTCGAGGGGGATGTTTTCTTCTTTTAACTTAAAACCATACTGAAGAGCGATTTGTTCTAGGGTCTTGCCTTTGCTTAGCTGGTCGAGTAGCATAGTCACATCGCGGAAGGCTACCTGACTATCTTCTTGGGTGATGGCCACATGTTTGACGATCTTGAGAAAGCGATGCATGCCTGATGTCTTTTGATCGGTAAAGAAGCTTGAATAAGAGCTGCTATTTTCTTGTTTACCTAGGTAGCGATATAGCACATAGCTTTTTCGTTCGTATATCGGCTCACTTAGGTTTTTACCTTCTTTGATCATCCTTTGCATGAAAGGGTCAAGTGAGGCTGTGTCGAGGACGACCTCTACTTCTTCTTTCTCATCGCTGCGTCGGGTAGCAAACCGTTTGAGCTCTTCCTCATGTTTTTTGATGGCTTCTTCTTTCCTTTTCTTCAAGCCTGAGAAGGTAAGGGAAGGATTTTCTCTCAGTGCTCTTTTCTTGAGTTGTTGAAAGTTGATTGATTTGCCAAAGTTAGCCTGTATCTCGTCTTTTTCTAGGAAGGCTTTGGCTTGGCGTTCGCTTTCAAGGTCTGCCACTACTTTTATGCGTATATATTGGTACTTCTTGCTTGGCTTTCGGTAAAAATCTTTTGCATGGGTTTTGTAGTACGCCTTTTTTTCCTTTTCTGTGATCCCTTGACGCATCTCACTGTCTTGAATGGAATCTAAAGATACTTTTAGCAGACGTATGTTGATGACTGGTTTACATTGTTGTTCTCTTACTTTCTCTAAGGCGGTTTTATGATATGTGAAGTGGATGAGCATATCTCGTTTTTCTTGAAGGCGACTTGCTTTCATTCCTTTTTCTAGTTGATAAATATATTGCCTTCCTTGTGCTGTCTCTTGGTAGTTTTGTAGAAATTTTAAATACTTGACTTTTCTAAACTTACCACTCTTTTCATCTTGGAAGAGCGGGGCGTTGCGTAAGTCAGCAGGTAAGTCGTTACCTAATACCATCTCTTGTATTTCACTTGGAAAGAGGCCCAGTCCTAACAGCTGATCTGAGTCTTTATATACATACTTGGAGATAAGCTGATCCCATGCGCTTTCGTGGGCCCATACTGAGAGGTATTGAGGTGTGTAGTGAAAAGATGGATCGCGCTTTTTGGCCTGTTTGAGTCGATACTCTATGTCTTGGCGTGTCTCATGATAAAGGCGGGTGTATTCCATATGGGATACCTTATGGCCTGCGATGATACCTACGTTGATCTTGTCTGGTTCGAAAAAATCCATCGCTATATGTGAAATATTAGGAAGAAGTACACCTGCTACGAACAAGAGTAAAATGCTTGTTACAATAAAGGAATTTTTTCTAATCTGACCGGTTATGCTGTTGCTCATGTATGTAAAGATAATGGTTCCGGACATTATGTGCACCTTGAAAGGCATGTAATGTCGACTTCAGGACTACAAAAGTAGTACATAATTTGATACAAAGCTATAAAAGTGACCATTGGCTTCTCTTTTTCTTTTGTTTCATGCTCTTTAATGCTTGTTTTGTACGTGTTGATGCATTGGTGTATGGCAGGATTTTACGGAATTGCAGGATTATACGACTGCTTTTGTGGATTGTGTACGAAAACTATTATCTTTAACCGATGTTTTGATTTATTTTTAAATAGGGCTCAAAACATCGGTTTTTTTAAATATTTGAAGGTATTTCTGGCTTTACAGTTGCACGGTCAATTAAAAAAATAGATTTTTTGCAGTAAAAAAGGCTCCTTTTTTTCATAAAATCTAAAAAAGAAGTAGCTGTTTGCATGTTTTTTGGGGAAGTATTCTTCGGTTTTCTCCATCCCTCCCCAGAAGTTTCTCATCCTACCAAACTGCTTGTCTCGAATGCGTAAAACCGAAACTTTTCCATTTTTGGGGATGCTACTGGTGACCTCCGCTTCGTACATATTGGCGTGTGCATAGGTACAGCAATGTCTTATATAAATGGAGTACTGAAACTTCACAAATCCGTTCCGAAGGAGTCTTCTTCGGAAATAGTTCATCGCTCTTATCTGTTTCTTAGTACCTACAGGTGCGTTGTATTGGTGTAAAAGTCATAGTTTGACTTACTGATTGCTCTTTTAAGGTTTTTCTTAAGTCCTTCTATTTTAAATTGTTTTTTGCGAAGGTACTTGATGACTTTTTCTCGTTCTTCTTCGGATAAGGGTTCTCCTTCGAAGCGAAAGTTGTTGATGAATTTATAGCACCTGAACTCTTCAAAAAGCAGGGAGCACTTATAGGCGACGGGTTTGCTTTTTTCAAAGAGGCATTTTCCTCTTTTGGGTATTGTGATTTTTCCTTGAGAGAAGAGTATATCGAATATTTTGGTTTTGAGTTGCGGGGTAAGGGTTGATTGGAGGTGTGGTTTTTGGCTTTGTAAATCCCATATTTGGTTCTATTCCGCCACATACATGCCCCGATAGGTGTACCGCCCTCGTATTTTTTCTTTCACTATACAAAGTTCGCCTTTGGGGGGCTTTAGGGAGGAGAGGTAGTAGCCGAGATAGGGATGTTCGGTACTGTCGATGACTTCTTGGGTTTCGTTGGTGCCTATCTTTTGTTTTCCAATGCTTCCTCATGTAAGTGTTTTAGCTTCTTTGGGGGCATCTATATTTTTTCGGTTAGCTTCGGGGGATCCTCTACGGTCGGATAAAGCATAGAGCAGTCTACCTATCTCCAAAAGTGTTAAAGACTGTTTTTCGAGTGCTTTTCTTTGGGTGGCGTACGGGTCTTGACTTATAAATTTTTGATAGATCAAGTCATTAGCGCTTGGATTTCTGTCACTTTTATGGGTATTCCATGCTTGTCGACTCTGATACATTTCTTCTGCTGAGAGCGGAAGCATGCGGTTTGCTGAAAGTATCTGTATGAGTTTCTTTTTTCTTGTTTTCTTTTTCGCCTATCTTTTCCTTGATCTGCTTTTGCTCTTTTTTTTTCGTCAACGACAACCATGGAGAGGGATCCTATGCCGAGGTCTATGCCTATGCTTATTTCTCTTTTAGCTGAATTATTGTGCGTATTTCCTTTTTTCATGTGAACAAAGTAATAGGTAAAAAATTGCGGAACTGAAACTCCGCCTGGAGTCCAGCCACCGCACTAACGCTTTCTTTTAACGCACAGCATAGCGAATTATACTATGCTTTGTTGTGGAAAGCAAAATGTACGAAAACATATTTTTTTTAAAATTTGTAGTTAATTATGTGTTAAATATATAATTTAAACGTAAAATATAAAAAGATATTCCATGTTTTGACAGAAATACAATAGTACTATTTGGGCCTAAAAAGAGTCATTTCTGATACTCCTTGAGAAAGTGTATGATTCTCTTATTCGTTTACTTAGCCTCCTTGACTCAGGAAGCATTCCTTGGGGTTGATCATCTCTTAGCATTGACAACAAAACATCTTCAAAAAAATCT
>JBCCFU010000005.1:0-18544 GCA_039029575.1 Bacteroidota bacterium
AGAAAGAGAAAGCAGAAAAAGAGAGATTGAGAAAAGAACTCGAAAGAAAGAAACTAACAGATAGTTTCCTTACTTTGAAAGAAATTGATAATTTTTTCGATCAAAACAAAGATCATTTTATCATAGAGAGAATCAAAAATAGAGAAAAAAACGAGCTAAAACCAAATGACAAGGTCATGCAAACATGGATAGAGAAAGAGAAAGAAGTCATAAAAAAATCAAAAAAACTTAATGGTGTACCTCTAGAAGATGCACTGAAATGGCCAGAAGAATATATAGCAGCATTAAAAGAAAATTACGTAAGCTGGACTAGACTTGACGAACAGATAGCTAAACTTGCAGAAAGCGTAAGAAAAGAAATACAAAAAAAAGAATGTAAAACCATCTACTTCTTAGTACCTGGGGACATACAAAAGTCAGCTACTTGGATCTTCTTTGTTTTCTGGGGGTATCTTAATGGCGCTACTTATAAAGAAAAGGGAATTCCAAAAGCAAACGACCAACTACTTCCCAAAAATAAAATATACCGCTTTATATCAGAGGGGGGAGATTTGAATTACTCAGGGGCCTCAAATAAAAATCTCAGTGGCAAGCTCTTAGACATTTTAGGACAACTCGATGAAAATAACGATAACACTTGGTGCTTTCTGGTGGATGATATGGCCTATTCTGGGGCACAGTCTTCAACTATATTGAAAAGTTTTAATAGAAGTAAGACCGTACCCAAAAATTTCTATGTCACCATGCCTTATATCTCTGATCAAGCAAAATACAGGCTTCTTATGATTGGTGAAAAAAACCCAAGTTCGATATCGGTTGATGAAGAATATTTGGACTGGGTATCTAAAGCGACAACAGAAAAAAAGATAAAATTCTTTGAATCAACAAAAGTGATAAAAACTATGGAGGTACCATCCTATACGGGTATTCAAGCTCAGAATCAAAGAACTACTCCTATTATTTTAAATAGTAAACCTGCTGATGAAACAAGTATACTCCAGGCAGAAATGGTATTGGCAATAGTTGGTGATTCGGAAACTGAAACTACAAAGGAAAAGTTTAACCTGTTGAAGCAAGCGCTGATAGAAGGAACAAGAGAGGGGTTTTTTCATGGATGGAGTCGTAAACATAGTAAAGAGGAGGCAGAAAACCTTCTTTCTGTAGTCTATGGTTCAAGTCTTGTACGCAAGTACTCGAAGTCCCGTGGCAATGACAATTATAAGCGTCAAAGTTGTAGTTCTTTAGATCTTAAAGGTTTCTTACCACTCCCAGCATACTATAAGGAAAAAGACTACCGCGTCAACGAAAACACTATTATCTCTAATAAAAGCGGTAGCAAAGAAGAATTCCGAGATATTTTCGGATTGCTAGCGGAATCGCGTAACAACCAGAAGGCATAATACTTCATACAGCTAAAGCCATGCTATTTAAAAAGATCTTTTCTAGTCCTGAGTATCCCTTTCCGGCGATCTCAAGGTATTTGAGGCACGGATTTATTATATTACTGCGCTCGACTTCGGCTCGCTTGTAATAATTTTACCCCTAAGTCTCACCCGTTTCTCTTTTAGGTGACTCAAATTTATGGGTAACACAGTATGAGCTAAAGCCAGGGTGGCCAAGCTAAGGGCTTGAGGGGCAGTAGAGAGGAGGCCTATCTTCAGCTGAAGAGAAATGTCTACGGTGAAACCTTTGCGACAGGGCCATTTTTCTTTATTTTAGTTGTCGTAAAAACGAGAAAATATAGTTCTCAATTTTAATTCCTAATTTAGCTATTGGCTCATGAAAGTATACTTAGACCTACTCCGACACATCCTAGAAAAAGGGACCCCTAAAGAAGACCGCACTGGCATCGGCACCTTGAGCATGTTCGGGTATCAGATGCGTTATGACCTCAGCCAAGGTTTCCCCTTGCTAACGACCAAGAAAGTACATCTACGCTCCATCATCCACGAACTACTATGGTTCCTTCGAGGAGATAGCAACCTAAAATACCTTCACGATCATAAAGTCACCATCTGGGACGAGTGGGCCGATGAAGATGGCAACCTAGGCCCTGTCTACGGCGTACAATGGCGCAAGTGGAAGACAAGTGATGGACGCTATGTCGACCAGATAAGCAACCTCATCAAAGGGATCAAAGAAAACCCTCACTCACGCAGACATATTGTCAGCGGTTGGAACGTAGGTGAAATCGAAAAGATGGCCCTCCCTCCTTGCCATACCCTCTTTCAGTTTTATGTAGCCGAGGGTAAGCTCTCCTGCCAACTCTACCAACGCAGTGCTGATGTCTTCTTAGGCGTGCCATTCAACATCGCCTCTTATACACTGCTCACCATGATGGTCGCACAAGTCACCAACCTCGCACTCGGTGACTTTGTTCACACCTTTGGAGACGTACACCTCTATAAAAACCATATCGAACAAGCGAAACTGCAACTCTCTCGCCCCTCCAGACACCTACCCACCATGCACCTCAACCCCGAAGTCAAGGATATCTTCGACTTTCGGTACGAAGACTTTCGGCTTGAAGGGTATGACCCACACCCCACCATCAAAGCACCCATCGCTGTTTGAGAAAAGTAGCAAGGGATATATACACTTAGTTCTTTTTAAGATGATAATATATCCTAATTTTATTACCTTTCGGATATGCTAAATACCTAAAAAATAGCTGTACCTCTTTCTATGAGCTAGAGGTCAAAAAAAAACTTTAAATCCCCTATGTCATGAAAAAAAAAGCCATCTTTATTCTCTGGGCTTCCGCCTCCCTTACGCCCCTTTGTGCGACTATGAAAAACAGCTATGCGAAAATCCAAAAACCCATTTTTGAAATTAATTCTTTTCACCCAGAATCAATTAGACTAGATTGGTCACGCTTTGGTGCTTCTTGTTTCTCGCACGAAACCCTTGATCGTAATATGTGGAATGTCGCTGACATCCCCACTATACGTCGTATGTTTTTTACTTTAGATTACCCTGAGGACTGGGATGTCTCTCCTGTGTGGGATGTCTCTCCTAATATGTGGAATGTCGCTGACATCCCCACTATGCATCCTATGACCAAGATGACCGATGAATTTAGCAATACAATAAATAGCTCAGATACATCTCCTGGAGAAAAGAAGGCAAGGGATAATCAAGAGACGGGCAATAAAACTCACATAAAACCTTGGAACGGAGTTGTCGACAAGTGGCGTTCTCTCTTTTTACGAAAAACGAAAAAATGACCATGAAGAAGGAGGACTTACATCATACTATAGCTAAAAAATAATTTTTTTTCAAGAAATTACTACTACGAATAAGATCGCTCCCCTAGCGACCACTTCATAAAAGATACGATTCCTTTCTATAATGCACATTCAATGGATTATTATTACTTTTGTAAGCCTACTTTTTAGCCAAACGCCTATATATGGGACGAACAGTATATCCTATAGGGAACGAAGGCATAAAGCCGCTAAAGAAGCGTGGAAACGAATTAGGACCATTCGTTTCTGCACGGTCAAGGCGTGCAAAGAACACTGTACAAAAGGAAAAACAGGAAAAGATGACACCAAATGTTCAAAAAAAGAACTCAAAAGACTAAAATATATACTCAAAAATGACGACTGCATACCATTAGCCGAAGTAGGAGATGCTTGCATAGAATACCAATATTACTACAGTAGAGTAGAAAACGGTGTCATACTCTTGCCTACTTACAATGTGTTAAAATACCTTTTACACGATAACGGAGAAAGAGAAGCAGAAGAAAGTGATACTGAAAAAGAGAAAGAAACCGAAGGCTATCAAGACAAGAAAAAAGGCAAAACGAAAAAAAAAGGCTTTAAAGACTACCAAGAATTTAAAAAGTGTTTATGCGACGAAAAAGTAGCAGATGACCTCCTACTTGCCTTGGACCGAAGGCTTATCTATGAAGTTAGCGACGGACCCATTTCAACTTCAAAAATGTTCAACAAAGAGAAAATCAAGGCGCTGATGCCTGGATACGCTGAGTACTATCGATACAACCCGCCTCCACCCAAGCCAGATAATAAATTCCAAAAATTTATCAAAAGCGATCCGATTCAACAACTTATCAAAAGGTTAAAAACCTGTATCCCATCGTTTTCATCAGACGAGGACGAAAAAGAGGAAGAGCAGGAAAAAGATAAGGAGTCAAGTAATCCTTTCAAGCCTTTAGAAAAAGAGAACAAAAAAGAAGACACCAAATCCGTCAAACCCATTACCAATAATAAATCCATCGAAGAGCAACCAATTCAAGATCCTATTCTGTACTTTTCTGATAGTAAAGAAAAAACACCAGATACAGAAACACCTACAGTCATGAAACCCACTTACCTTGTCGGTCTTTTGCCCCTGTGTGCCTTACCGCTTTGGCTTTTCTATAAAGCAAACAAACAACCCAAAGAACAGAATACATCCCCTACCAAGGATAGTGCCACACACACCTCAAAAGAATCTTAAAAATGCCTAAATCTTTTTTCCTAAACTGACTTACTTTCAATAAAATTCGTAAATTTGCTACGAAATGAGGTGATTATCAACAAAAAAATAACCTCGAAATAAAAGTAAAATCAAGCCATTCCTGTTCAGTACTTTTCAATACAGCACTTTAAAAGATTCTTACAAAATAAGCTTATGAAAAAAACAAAGTATTTACCTTTCCTCCTCGTCGCCTACTTCCCCATGGCTGCTTCGACAAAGATCGCATCTCACAAAAAAACGTTTAGACAAGTAGTAAAAAAGTTTAAGGACGCAATTAGTAAAAATCCACTGACAGAACCTACAGAAATCAGAGAAATAAAGAAACTATCGCGTACTAGAATTGAACAGTACAAAAAAGTAAATGAAGCATATAACGATGTAGTGCAAAAAAATAAATATTTTAATATATTTAGTAAAGGGGAATCAAGTTCGCAAGAAATGAAACAATTCTTAGCAAAAACCACTACAGAACTTGAAGGATTAAAATCAGAGCTTATCGAATATGGACATAAAGTGCTAAAGAGCTTTTTTACATACTTTGAGAAAGAAGCAAAAAACTTTTCAGCCGAAATTGATAAATATAAAACCGCCGAAAATAAAGAAAAGCAATTAAAAGTGCTCGATAATGCAGAAGAAAAATTTAAAATAGTCAAAGAGGCTCTCAGTTTCTGTTTTCATCTTTTTTCTGCCATATACGTTAGAAGTGAAGATAAGAAGATTTTAGAGGGAATAGTAAAAGATATTGGAGAGAAAAAAGAAAGTATAGATATTTTAAATTTGCCTCGCTTAAGAAACAAAACAGTCTTTGATCTAAATATAAAAAAGATTAAGGAAGCACAAAAAAAAGAGATCGAAGCAAGAAAAAAAGAAATGAGAAATGAGATAAAAAAACAAAGAGGAGGCAGCAAACAGTCAAACAAAAAGGAAAAAACAATAGAAGAAGTAGACACGGCCCATAAAAAGTGTCATGATTTATTCTTGAAAAGAACATCCACAAAAGACTTTATAAAAAAAGCTAAAGAAGCATTGCAGGATTTCAAACAAAAGATAAAGGCACTCAATGAGTATCCAGACATAAAAAAAGAGAGCTATGAATCATCTTTGGAGTATATGTCTAATATGTTGGATCTTATAGAACTAGGATCTATTGTGGACAAATTTGGAAAACTGGAGCTTGGTTTTCTAGCCGGAAAAGTAAAGCAAGATGAATTTATACCAAAAGCTAAAAGTATATTGGAAACATTTGAAGAAAAGCTACAAAATTCGAAAATTTCTGATCCTGAACGTAAGAAATACAAAAGCAAATTTGATGAATTTTCTGAATACGTATCTTTATCAATAATCAAAGATCTCAAAGAAAAACATGAAAAAATAGATAAACAACGTATCGAGGGTAATCTAGATAATGAGCTATTTGCACCACAATCTGAAAGTATATTGCAAGTCTATGAAACTGAGCTAAACAAGGTAACCAATAGCAACGTGAACCATTCGGATCTCTCTTCCTATTTTGATTCTTCTCTTCAAACATTACGTGACACAAGGCTAAAAATTCTCCAGAATTTCACCCTAACATATAATATCCTGAAAAAAGAACTTAAAAATGAAAAAATAACTCAAAAAGAATTTATAGCAGAAGCTGATGAGCTGATACCTAAATTTAAAGCTGAGGTAGAAGCAATCAAAAAGCATATAGGGCTTGATAGTGAATATAGATTGTATCTAGGCGTTTTAAAAGACATTTCTGATAGGTTAGCTGCTGTGAAAGCGAAAATGCCTAACCAAGGGTCGGACAAGAAGTCAAACTATTACCTAGAAGGTTCCATTCTGCTGGCTATCCTATTTTTGGCCACTATAGTCTTCATCTACCTTAAAAAGAAAAAAGCATCAAAAAAGACAAGCCCTAAGGTAGTTTTTCCAAAAGATACACCATCCGATAAGGTTTCTGATAAGACCTATAAAAGCCCCTCAATCGAAGATAGACAGACTTAAGTTTGCACTCACATCTCCAAGAGATGACATGAGCGGATCAACAACTAGCTGTTTGGTTGCGCAACAATTATCGGTTAAATTTGACGAGAGAATGCCTAGTGAAGCTAGCGCTTCATCGGAGGTAGACAGACTTGCGTTTGCACACTTCCTTCTATCGATTTTTTACCCTACGTCTATCATGTCTTTACCAAAAAATCCGCTTCTAGGAGCCCACACCTCTATTGCAGGAGGTCTTCACCACGCTCTTGAGCAGGGTGTTGACATCGGTGCCAGTACAGTACAGATCTTCACAGCGAACCAACGCCAGTGGCATCCCAAAGTACCTACCCAAGCAGATGCTGACCATTTTAAGCAAATACAGGCCGACACAGGCATAGAAAAAGTCATGAGTCACGCCTCTTACCTACTCAACCTTGGTTCCCCCGATCCCGCCTCCCTTGAAAAGAGTAGACAGGCGTTTCGCAGAGAAGTCGAACGTTGTCGCATGCTAGGCATATCTTTTCTCAACTTTCACCCAGGAGCTGCCCTCAAAGGGTCGCGCGAAGCTTGTCTCGACCGCATCATTGCCTCGATGCTCACCGTCAAAAACCTTTTACCAGATGATGATCTGCTCTTGCTCTTAGAGACAACCGCAGGGCAGGGTTCGGTGGTAGGCAGCACTTTTGAAGAGATCGCGTACCTTATACAAGGCACCAAAGGAGAGATCCCCGTCGGCGTATGTATAGATACTTGTCATATCTTTGCTGCTGGCTACGACATACGCAGTGCCAAAGGGTGGGAAGAGACATTAGACGACTTTGACAAAAAGGTAGGACTCCCTTTTTTACAAGCTTTTCACCTTAATGACTCCATGAAACCATTAGGTAGTAGAAAGGATCGGCACGCTCCCCTAGGAGAAGGAGAGATAGGCGCATTTGCTTTTGAATATCTCATGAAACAGGCAAAAATAAATCATATTCCGAAATACTTGGAAACCCCTGGAGGGCCTCCTATCTGGAAAAAAGAGATAGCATGGCTCAGGCAACTGATATAAAGCCATTAGGAATTAGGAATTAGGCATCAGGACTTATATCTTTACCCCCTCTTTAAGTAACTAATTTTGCTTTGCTTTTAGGAGAGATGGGTGAGTGGCTTAAACCAGCAGTTTGCTAAACTGCCGTACGCAACTTTTCGCGTACCGCGGGTTCGAATCCCGCTCTCTCCACCACACATTGTCAACCTTCGGGGTGTAGCACAGTCCGGTTAGCGCGCCTGCTTTGGGAGCAGGAGGTCGCAGGTTCGAATCCTGCCACCCCGACCACATGAGGGAAGGCAAAGTAAAAGGTTCCGTAGCTCAACGGATAGAGCAACTGCCTTCTAAGCAGTAGGTTGAAGGTTCGAATCCTTCCGGAATCACAAGGCATTCGGTCCTGATATTATGTGTTTTTTGTCGCTTTTAACCTTTATGTCAATCCGAAGAGATCATCGCATAAAGGCCTATTTTTAAGTGTTCAATAGGTTGATGAAAATGATCATTTTTATCCTTTTTTAAGATGAAAAAATAATTAAGTTTTTTTTATCAGCATGGAAATAATTTTTTAATGATTCCCAAAAAATATCCCGTTTGCTCTCATTATTGTTTTTCATTTTTTAGTCACAAAAAGTTGTGCAGACAAGATATTTTAAGCAATATATATTTGCCTTTCTATGATAACCAAAAACGCAAATAAAACGATGAAGGTCTTGTTGGTAGAAGACTACGCTTCTCTGGCCATCATGCTCAAAGAACTGGCTACTATCTATGCTCCTTCCTGTAGGATAGAATGGGTAGATAGAGGAGAAGAAGCAGTTAAAATGATTGAAAATGGCACTACGTACGATGCCATCATTATGAACTATTCCATACCAGCTATGGATGGGGTGGAAGCAACCAAAGCAATTCGAAAATTGGGTTATAAAGGCCTGATCATCGGCTGGAGTGGCTTTCTCAAACACCAAAGAGAAGAAGAGTGCTTGAAGGCGGGGATGAACTTTTATGTAGAAAAGTCGGGAAATCTAGTACCTACCATTGAAATGCTTAAAAGCTTAGAAAAAAGAGCGTTGACTGCCGGTTCTGAATAGATATTTTTTTGTATTTAAATGACATTTATGTAAACTAAAAGTAATTATATCATCTGATACAGCGCCATTAGGAATGAATAGCTTCCTCTTTTCCTTTTGCTCTTGTTGCCCGAGCAGTGTTTTTTTTGGAGGTACGTTTCATGAGAAAAGCTACTCCTAAGAGGGTCAAGACGATTGAGGCAATAGGAAGTTCAAAGTATAGAATGTGCTCTCTTTCGCGTTGAATCTTGAAGTTCATTAGAAATTCTATCATTTCCCCAAAAAAATCTTGACTACTTGTTGCTAGGTTGGTTTTTGGGTCTATGATAAGGCGTGGCTTAAAACGTTCAAAGTCCTCTTCTTTACCTCCGTCAGCTACATAGTCTGCAAGATTCTTACGATATCTATCCATCGCTCGATCACACATTCTAGTTATGTGTTCAGCAATTTCGAGGCGATTCGCAAATCCTAAAGCTTTCTTATAATCTTTGTTTTCATAACGCATCTCTTCTTCACCATCTGCTGCCTCTTTCAAATATGTAAACTTCCCATTGTCGTAGTACCATAGATGGCTCTTGCTTTTTAAACTAACAAAGTTCCAATAAAATTTATACGCTTTCTCATAGTCTTCATCTTGATAAAAAGTTTTTCTGCCATCTCTTTCTTCAGTGTAGGTGAACTTATTATCAGTATAATACCATAAATCGCTTAGCCCACTTAGTGCGGTTATTTGATGATCAAAACGGCTAGCTTCTTCACGATTTGTAGTTGTAAAATGGTTTTGCCTGCCATCTTCTTTGGTTTCAGTGTAGGTGAACGTCTTGTCTTTATAAGAATAAGACCAGCTATCTCCTAATATTTCTTTTAAAAAGTGCTTGAATCCCTTTACATCATAGTAACCACGTGCTTCATAAATGACGTTCCCATCTTTATCGACGTATTGATGTCGCCCATCTTTTTCTATAATTTCAGGATCTCTGTCAGAAGGGTATGGATTAAATGGTTTTTTTTTAAGATTAAAAGGGTCTTCAAAGACAAAACCAAAATCGTTGCTATAGGCAGCATTATAAAAATGATCGGTATTCGTAAAGTTTTTTGGTTGATTATATATTTCTGGATGATCATATGCTCTTCTTTTTTTTGGGTTTCCTAGGATTTCGTGCGCTTTGGCTATTTCTTTGAACTTTTTTTCAGCTTCTTTCTCACTGCCTAGATTCTTATCAGGGTGCCACTTTCGGGCTAGCTTTCGATAGGCTTTTTTGATCTGTTGAGGGGAGGCATTTTTGTCTACCCCTAGTATGGCGTAATAGTCGGGTTTTTCGGCGCTATGTACAGGCTTATTTGACAAAAAGAGGCATCCGATTAGCAGCAAGAGTACACTTTTTGTGTAATATGCTTTGTTTTTGCTGATTATCATTCAGGGACAGTTGTTTTAAAATAACGATCAAGTGCATCCACAAGCGAAGGAGTTGTTTTCGAGGGAGCTTGGATCAGAACATCCCAGCCTGCGTTGGTGGCGACTTTGGCCGTTTCTTTGCCAAGGAGAGCTACTTTTGTATGATTGGGCCTAAATTTGGGGAAGTGTTCGAGCATAGCTTTGACTTCTAGTGGACTGAAAAAGAGGATCATGTCGTAGTCATTGTGCGCTAAGTCAGAGATGTTGTTGAACTTTGTTTCGTAGGTAGGCATCTCTTTATATTTTAGGCCATTTTCTTTAAAGAATTTTTGATATAAGTCGTAGTTAGGAGATCGTCGGGTTGAGCATGGGAAGACAAAGTGGAGGCTTTTATATCGTTTTTTTATAGCTGGGAAAAGGTCTTCAATGCTTTTGGTACCTGCGATGATTTGGCGCTTATTCATGCTCAAGTTGCTCTTTCTATACTTTTGTAAGTAGTTTTTGAGCTGAGGTGTAGCACAGAAATAGTGAATCTTTTCAGGGAGTTGTATGGCTTTGATTTCTTCGACAAAATGGAAGAAGTAGTTGATTTGCCTTTTGTTGACAAAGATGAGTGCTAAGCGGTCGTGTACGATGTTTATGGTAAACTTCCGGAATTCTGACTTGGACACTGCCATTGTGGAGGTGAATGGTAAGAATTCTACATTGAGGTCATACTTGTTTGAGAGTGTCAGATAGGGTGAATGGGCGGGTTCGACCTTTTTTTGAGGAATCAGTATCTTTTTTGTAGCATTTCCCATAAGTGTAGTTGTTAAAGGAGGGTCATTTTTTGAATTGGTAGAGGTGAAATAAAGTTTTTTAAACTTTTTTATTTATTCTGTCTAAAAGCAAACTACTGGGCCTAATTACTTTATTTTTTCAAGTATAGGTTGTATTTTCATCATAAGGTTTCTGTAATTGTCACCTTTGATAAAAGAGTCGTCAAAGCCCATATCTTTAAATTCTTGAAATGAGCGTTGTTTGGCATTTCCAGTGCATGCAATCACAGGTACTTTCGCTTTTAGGGGGTCGGACATGGAGCGGATCTCTTTGAGACATTCTTCTCCTCCCATCTCAGGCATATCGATGTCTGTAAGGATGAGGTCGAAAGGAGTACTTTCCTTAATGATATTGAGGGCGTGTTCTCCATTGTTTGCGAGAACGATATCGTAGTCTTCTTCGTCATTGAAAGTAAGTAACTTTCTGGTCAGTAATTGTACGGCAGGGCTATCTTCTATAATAAGTATTTTTGCTTTTCTTGTATCAGATTTTTTGTTGCTCATTTTATTCTCTATTAAGGTTAAGTTTTTTTAAAATGCTTTTTTGAAGTCTTATTTATAAATATATTTATTTTCTTCAAAAAGTCGACAAGTAAAGATACTAAATTTTTCTTTGAGATACTATTAATTTAGCAGGTAATATATTTTATGAATAGAAAGGAGGGGGGAGAGAGGAGTATAGGTATTAAGTGGTTATAAAATGTGCTGTAAAACCCTTTTGTTCAGGGAAAGGATATAAGGTACTTGTTTTTAGAAAAAAATTAGTACATTTGCGAATTCATGACGGGCTGGGTTAAAAGCTCAGTCGGGGATAGATACCGCCCTGTATGCGGTCATGAACTAACTTAAACACTTGAGAAGGAGACAAAAGTCACACTCTCCTGAGTTCGCTCGGGGCAAAAAGTGTCGCATACAATGTTTCCTAAACTTGCCTGAGGTCATTGTTCCTTTGGAGAGAGGTAAGTGGGTTGGAAACCTCTGTTTTTTAGGACAGAGAAGATGTCAGAGTTTGCAATGTAATTTTTTGCTGCTGACAAGCGAGAATAGCTCAGTGGTAGAGCACGACCTTGCCAAGGTCGGGGTCGCGGGTTCGAATCCCGTTTCTCGCTCGTTCCTTTTGGAAGCCCTTGTTGGGCAAGATTACGCTGCCCGGGTGGCGGAATTGGCAGACGCGCTGGACTTAAAATCCAGTGAGGCAACTCGTGTGGGTTCAAGCCCCACCCCGGGTACTTTTTAAATAAGTAATTACGAAGTTCTAATTGTTTTAGCACGATTTTAAAGGTAGGTTATATATCTTTGATATCACGTTTTCCTAATTCATGTATTAATAAAGATGAAATTCCAAAGTATCAACCCTAACAACGGGATCAAAGGTCAGCTTTTCGGGCTACCTATAGGCATAGACCAAGCAGGCATTGTATTGATACCTGCGCCTTGGGAGGTGACTTCTTCTATCAGTGCAGGAACGGTATTAGGTCCTGAGACTATTTTGAGGAATTCTTATAGGATAGGGTTACATGAGGAGAAGTGGGATGATGCATGGCGTGTAGGGATAGGGATGTTGCAGATACCACATGGTTGGAAGCTAAAGAGTGATCAGTTGTGTGACACAGCCAGAACATATTTACAGGCTTGGGAGTCGGGTAGCAAAGTGGTCAACACGGCGTTGACGAGTCGTATTGACCAGTATACTGCTGCTTTTAAGGATCGGATAAAGAACAAAGGTTTGATGTATATGAACAAGGGTAAGATGGTGGGTTTGGTAGGTGGTGAGCATACTTGTGCTTTGGGTTTGATGGAGGCTTGTGCGGAAAGGTATCAAAACTTTGGTATTTTGCAAATCGATGCGCATGCAGACTTAAGAAAGGGGTATCAAGGTTTTAGTTATTCTCATGCGTCTGTGATGTATCATGCATTGCAGATTTCAGAGGTAAGCAGGTTGGTGCAGGTGGGCTTGCGCGACTATTGTGAGGAGGAGGCGAAGATGATAGCAGAAAGGGGGGATAAGGTCACTTCTTTTACAGACTATGCTTTAAAAAAGGCAATGTTTGAAGGAAAGTGTTGGGCAAAACAGTGTGACAGTATTATTGAGAGACTTCCTCAAAAAGTGTATATCAGCTTTGATATTGATGGACTTGATCCTAAGCTTTGCCCTAGTACATCACGGCCTGTGCCAGGAGGGCTCGATTTGCCGCAAGTAATCTATTTGATAGAAAAGGTTGTAGAGGCGGGCAAAGAAATTGTTGCTTTTGACTTGTCGGAGGTAGCGTTCAATGGAGAGACTGACTGGGACGGTTTGGTGGCTAGTTATCTACTTTATAAGTTAAGTATGTTGATGGCAAAAAGTAAGGGCAAGCTGTAAACACTATTTATCATGTTTTATTTCGGAAGTATTACGTTGTGGTATGTGATGTTTGGCACGGTGTTGGCTACGATTAGTGCTTCGTGTGTAGGTACTTTGACACTTCTACAAAAGAAACCTTTAGCTGGAGATGCTATTGCGCACGCTTTGTTACCTGGATTGTGTATAGGCTTTATGCTTGCAGGAGAAAAGTTACTGCTTCCTCTTTTAATAGGTGCCTTTATTACTGGCTTTTTGGCTTTTTGGTTGATAGATATCATCCCTGAGCAGAGCAAGGTAAAGGAAGATAGTGCGACGGCGTTGGTGTTGTCGCTCTTTTTTGGTATTGGGCTGCTAGGCTTGACTTATCTTCAAAGGGGGGGAAATGCGAAGCAGGTAGGTTTGTCTCAGTTCCTTTTTGGCAATGCAGCTTCTTTACAAGCAGAGGATGTGAGGGTCTTCTCTTGTTTAGCGGCAGTACTCTTAGCTATTTTATTTATTTTTTTTAGGGGGTTGAAGCTTTTAATTTTTGATAGGAGCTTTGCGATCACGATTGGTTATCCTGTCAGGTGGCTCGATATGCTGCTCCGCGTGATGGTAGTGGTTGCGGTGGTGGTAGGGATTCAGTCTATAGGGCTGGTGTTGATGACGGCCATGTTGATAACGCCGGCCACGGCTGCGCGTTTCTGGACGGATCGATTGCTTTCTATGCTCGCAATAGCAGCTCTTTTTGCTACTTTGTCATCAGTAGGTGGAACGGTTTGGTCTTACCAGGTGACGCGTTTGCCTACTGGGCCATGTATCGTATTGACGATGGCGGCCATCGCGTTTTTTTCTTTTTTAGTGGCTCCAAAAAGAGGGGTTTTGGCGAGGATGTGGGAGCAGTCTCAATATAGAAAAAAGGTTTTGCAAGAAAATGTATTGAAGCTTTTTGTAAAGCTCGAAAAGAAAGATGGTGCTGCTTGCAAGATACTCTCACTGGAGACTTTGCTTGCACATTTTCATTTGCCTAAACGAAAGATGATGGGTTTTTTGGCAAGGTTATCACGGGAAGGGTTCCTCAAGCGGGTTAAAGGTCAGGGATGGGCCTTGACTAATAAAGGGAGAAAAGAAGGGGAGGAGATAGAACGTCTTCATCTTTTGTGGGAAGCTTATATGATGCATTATTTACATATAGAGGCTGATCATGTGCATGAAGACGCTGAGTCTATGGAACATCTTCTTACACCTACCTTGCGAAAGGAGTTGGAGGTGTTGATTAAAAGCACTCAGCGGGATGGGCGACTAAGTGGGTAAAAAAGAGGCATTGAGGTATTTTATTTTCATGCCTGCTGCAAGAAAGCGTTTTTCATACGGAGTTTGTATTTGTCGATGGATGTCTTCTTCGGGGAGTTGATGGTGTACATCTTCGACTACAACACCTAGCTGGTAGGGACCTTGAGAGAGCGTTTCTTGGGTATAGGCAAAGAGTTCTTCGTTGTCCGTCTTTAGATGAATTTTTCCCTGAGGCTGTAGTAGCTGTTCGTATAAAGCAAGGAAGCGAGGGCTCGTAAGTCTTCTTTTTACACCTCTGTGCGTTGGATGTGGATCAGGAAAGGTCAGATAAATTTCTGCTACTTCCTTTGGGCCAAAAAAGTTGGCAAGAAAGGCAATCTCTGTTCGCAGAAAGGCTACGTTGAGTAAGTTGTCGGCGATGGCTTGTTGGCTACCTGCCCACAGACGTGCTCCTTTGATGTCTACTCCTATAAAATTTTGCTTGTGATAATGTTTTGCTAAGGCGACGGTGTAGGTACCTCGACCACAGCCTAGCTCTAAGGTGATAGGGTAATGGTTCCCAAAGTGGGCGTGCCATTGCCCTTTGATCTTGTGATATAGGGGTTTTTCTTTTTCTATGACGTTGGTGGCAAGGGCGTTGTCTTGAAAACGCAGCAATTTCTTTCTCATAAAGGCAAAGTTAGTCATTTCTCATTTTTTTTTCACCTTGTGTCACCACCTCACTAGAAAAAAGCATCTAAATGCTAGCTTTCTTTTTCTTTATTTTTTGGTTTCCTAAAGAGGTTGATAAAGCTGCCTAACGTAGCATTGAGTATTATCTCTGGAATATAAAAGAGGATGGGAACAACAAAGATGCCTAGCAGGCCTGCGGCGTTGACGCGTATAGGGTTAACGTCAAATTTCTTGTTCAGATGTATCTTATGGAACCAGACGAACATAGACGAATAGAATAGGGCAGCTCCTACATGGTAGCTTATAAAAACGATGGATGCGTAGATGCAGTAACGCTCGATCCTGTCTTCTTGCTCATCGGCTCCCTTCTTTAGAAAAACGGCTTGGATATATCCTTTGACATAAGGATGGTCATGGTCTTCTAGCCATTGAAAGAAATATTTGCTGGTAACGACCTTTTTCAGCAACCAATAAGAAAATGACAGAAGGTAAGGCAACCACACAAGCCCAAAACGATACCCTATACGGGAGACCCACCCTTCTTCTGGGAGTGTTAGATATTGTACGGAAGGAGATGTTAAAGACTTGTCATCGCCCCCTGAAAATAAACTCTTAAGAAAAAGCCGAAATGATGATTTTGAGGGCTCCAATTTCGCTTTCTTTCTTATAAGGTAGCCACGGTATTCTATGAGGGAGTAGATAAGTGCTACGATTGTCCATGACATCTCTGTAGAGAAGACTTTTCTACTTTTCTTCTCTTTGAGGTCAGTGGTATTCGTACCATCTTCTTTAGCTAATGTTGCTATTTGTGAACTTGAGAGGCTCAGAAAAAACGCTAAGGGAAGTGTTCTTTTGCTTAAAATAAAACATATTTTCATGGCATGGGGTGTAATGGTAAGATTATAAAAAGTAGCTCAGGATAACCTACTATCTTCTTTAAGTTATAACAATATCAATAATTTATGGTTACAAAAAAATGTGTCTTTTCCTTGCCGTATGGCTGGAAAAAATCGATATGCCCCTTTTAAAGCTTACCCGTTTAGCCATGCACAGAATTTCAGCAAATGCAATAAACCCGTCAATAATTGGGACACTTGCTTCAGCGAAGAACACTCAGCAACATTCAGGAAGAAACCATCTCAGAAATACTTTCTTACATACACACCAACCCTGTAAAAAAACGGCCTTTAGTCAATGATATTTTCTCCCACCGAAATCCTTAATGCTTTGGCTTAAGGTAGTTCTCCTACACAAGACACATAAATATATAGATTTATTGTAAAAATAAAACAAAATAATTAAATTCATCACTGCTATATGAAAAAAGAAATGCTCCCTAAAAACACAAAAATAGCCATTATAGGCGCAGGACCGTCTGGTATATACGCTGCCAGCAAGTTAATAGACGAAGGATACAAACAAGTCACCGTTTTTGAAAAAAATGACTACATCGGGGGGAAAGCCTGCACCACCCAAAGGGGTACCGATATGGGAGCTATGCACTTCACCTACCCCTTCCCTAAGACAAAAGTGCTCAAAGTTTCAGATAGTCTGGGTATAAAAACAAAAACCTTCAAAAGTTCACCACTTGATGCCGAGGAGAAAGGTGTTATAGACCGTTTTAAGGGATATTACCATCTAGCGGTAGAAGCGATTGAATATCTCTATCATCGAAAAAGAAAGTGGCAAGATGCCAATGCAGAATTCGGTGAAGTAACGCCTGAACTGCATGAAAGTTGGGACAAATTGATGGATACACATCATTTAAAAAGTTTTGAGCGCGCGGCAACGATCGGAACAGAAGGATGCGGCTACACACCCACCGCCCCTGCGCTGTACCACGTACACCATATAAACCCCATACAGGTTTACTGGGGGCCTCTTTTTCCCCTTGGGGCTTGGGTAGGAGGGGTGCAACAGATATGGGAAAAACTAGCGAAAAAAAAGAAAATCAATGTTTTACTCAATAGCAATATTACAAGTATCAACAGAAAAAAAGGGATTACCATAAAAACAAAAAAAGAAACCCATACGTTCGATGAACTTATTCTTGCGTGCAATCCCAAAGATATTTTGCCCGTTTTGGATGCTACTAAAGAAGAAAAAGATCTCTTTAGCCAAATTATCACAAATGACTATAGAGTCTATGAAGTAACTGTATCAGGTGCTGAAGCTGAAGAAGAAGGAGCGAAATACTTTTCTAAAACGATATTTGATCGTACCAAAAATCATCCAACATGCTTCGTAAAAAGGGATAAAGATACTGATATCGTGACCGTCTACGTAAGTCCTAGCAAGAATGCCTCCGATGAGCTCATTATCAAAAATGTAAAAAATGACTTAAAAAAGGTAGGCGTTACTTTGCTCAAAGTGCTTAGTACGAAACACTGGCAACATTTTCCACATGTCAATAAAGCTTCCTTAGACAACAATTTTTACAAAAAATTAGCAGCTTGGCAAGGTAAAAATAATACCCAAGGCACAGGGGCAGTATTTACTTTTGACCTCATGGATTTTGTAACAAATCACGCAGCACATATGGTAGAGAAATTCATTCATAATGAGTTGCCAAGCAGTGGTGTGCGTACTTTTTGACTGAGTTTACAGAGTCAAAAAAAAAATTTGTCTAATTTTAGTCAAAAAAATTTTCTCAAAAGATCTTACAGATTGGGTATTTCAGGGCTAACTGATTATGAGGTAGGCATTGAAACTTCTGCTTAGACTTTGGAGGAACCTATACAAGGGCTATGATCTCCTACCAAAACATCAACAACTGCTTTAAGCGTTTTAAAATCTTTGACGACACTTATTTTCATCCCATTCCAGTAGAAAGTAATGTGACCATGAATAGGGTCTACTACCATGGTAATCAATTTTGCTTTACAATGACTTTTTAATGTAAAGGTACAGGTAGTACCATCGGCTTTAAAAATAGAGGAAATAGAAACAAGTTCACTTTTTGTCTTAAAGTTACCTTCTTGTACTCCTGCGAGTTCGACCCAGTTGGGATTTATGCTGTCATCGAGCTTGTCATACTCACAAGTAGTAAATATGGCGCATTGCATGTGATCGCTATATGTCTTTGTTAAGTCAACCAATACATTCACTCTACGGTTTTTGTAAGATTGCAATTTTTCTGAAATTCCTTGTGTGAGCCTAGGAGAATATTGTTCAAAATCTTCGTATATAAGTTGATCTACCTCTATCGTAGACGAGAGATATTGTAAGATGAACTTCTTGATATCCAAAGGAACTTTGAGCGTACGGACTGCGTGCCTCGTATAGCTATCCAAAACTAATGCGGTAGTGTATTTAACTTTAGGTAGTTTACCTAGTCCTAACTCATCACACAATTCTTTTGTAGGGCTTTTTTTCCAATAGTTTTCGCCTATGAACTGATTTACCTCTACAACAGAGAGATATTTTAAGATTATCTTCTTGATATCCAAAGGAACCTCAAGCGTGCAGTCTATAAAATTCCAA
>JBCCFU010000006.1:0-16751 GCA_039029575.1 Bacteroidota bacterium
CCCGCGGTGAAGGACCGGCTGGACGAGATCGATGAAGTCACGATCATGACCCAGGAGTCGGCGGTACGGATCATCGACAAGACAGGCCCGTTGTATAATCCGGTTGACGCTTCGTCGACACTGCGCAAGATCACCCGAAGACAATATTATGTCTTACCTTCTCTCCACATTCGCTATCAAAAAGAGAGAAAACTCTACTTTTCGACAACTCTATTCCAGAGTTTATTTGGTTATTGCTTTTTCTATAGTCTTTACGCAGTAAGTTTTCTCTAAAAATATATTTTTAGTTGAATGTAATAGCAATAGTATACATTCCCTGCAAAACCACAAACAAAAATATAATAAAAAATATTTCTTTCGCAAACAAATTAGGCAGCTGTTTTATAGGGCTTGACTCCCAGTTAAGACAAGGGAGATTGCGCTCTTTTTTTGCTCATAATGAAGTATGAGAACAAGTTCTCATGGGGGGATGAGTAAACCTTTTTTTGTTGATGGGAATATATCACGTTTCGAAACTTAGCACCAGGGCTGTTATGCTTTTTTCTTTATAGCCGCTAAAGTTCCACTCCATTTTTATAATAATACTTAATATACCTTCCATCACTGGCAGAAGAAGGAGCCACATATACACCTTGCAACTCGACCATATGATCATAATTACAGCAACAGCACTCATTACATACATCCAAACAGTTGAAACATTCTATCTTATCACAAAAAGGCTCGTCATCTAAAAAATAGAGGCGAAAGCATTTTCCATACCATGCATATAGAAACCAATCATACTCCTTCAAAGCTTCCCCAGAGCGCGCACGCCAATCTTTAACACTCTTTTTTCGATGACAGTATTCGCATAAAATGAGGAAGTTAGCGAAAAAAACAAAAAAAATTGCTATCCCTGAAATCGACACAAAAAACCAAAAGTTACGCAACTCTTCCTCCATTAAATGAGGATCCCGAAAATTAGGCTTTTCGAGGGGGACTTGTAACGGCTGTTGAGGAGACTCCAACAATGCCCTTTCCCTCACCTCTTCCGCATCTTGCTCTATAAAGCGTGGCGCAGGTACTTCATCCTCAGACAACACCTCCTTGTCCCCTAAAAAAGAGGTCTTTTCTCCTTCTAATACGCATCCTTCACAAAAGAGGTCTTCAATGAATAAGTCAAAGTCAAAAAGAGTCATCTCTTGAGTAGGGGAAAAACCTTCTTCCAAGCGTTCAAGAGAAGCATCCTCTTGGCTGTCTTCTATAAACTCTGCAGAATGCCCCCCTATGCAAAACATAAGCAAACAGCACTTCAAAATCTTTCCACCGCCGCCTTGGGCATGCATTCCTTCCCCTCCTCCAAAAACAAAGAGTAAAACCATCATACACGATTTCATTCGCCGCCAGCTCAGTAAAAATTTCATAAAAAATAGTTATGTAAAGTTATAAAGGACTTCTTACTTCCTTTCACAAGTAAATATACAACAACTATATCTTTCCAAAAAATACTTTACGGTGAACAATTTTTTTCAAATGTGCCCTAAAAACCTTTTCTTTAGGGAAAGGATCTGATATACCCACGAATAAATCCGTGGGGTTCCCAATCTATTTTCGCCTCTCCAAAACTCCAAAAGAGTCATGGCCTCAGGAAAATTTAGGAAACATCGCGCACAAAACCCTCTGACCCAGATCAAAGACCTAGGGAAGAAGGCACAGGCCCTCTAATTGAGCGTTTAAGTTCACTCATAGCCGTGCGCAGGACAATATCCATTCCCGACCAAGCCTTGTGGGCTTGATCCACTACGAGCGTATCTTTTTCTACAAAGCACGCCAAATAGGCGCTAAAAAGGTCTCTTTGGGTATCCATACCACAAGGGCATTTTTGCCATCGTTTTCCACGTGTCTTTTTCTCTTGTCTCCCACAGTGACAAACTTGGGAGAGTTTTATGCGGTAGGTGTTGATGTCCTCTAACTTTCCACCAGTATTTTCGGCTTTGCGACGTAGTTTTTCGATGAACATTCCCGGTGCACGGAGACCTATGGAGCTTCCAAACATTTTTTGAAAGGCTTTGTAGCTTAGTTTTTCTGATTTGATATGGTTTCCTTTTTGAAGTATTTCGTTGGCCATCCTCCCGTGTTGGGCTTTTCTGTGGGCGGCTTGCTTTCTTAAGATGTCGGCAAGTTGATCAAAGGATTTTTGTAGTGACTTGGAGCGCCTGGTGACTCTTTTGCCTTTGATGGATTGGCCTTGTTTTCTTTGCCAGTGTTTGTCTTTTCTGATCCAATGGTTTTCTTCGTAGGATTCTGGGTTGTTGCTTCTGAGTCTTCGGGCGATCTTTCGCTCTATTTTTAGCCTTTTCTTTTTTTGTATGTTGAGCTCATCGGCGAAGATACGAAGGCTGGCGTATTTTTTTTCTCGGAGACTATTGCGATGGTTTGTGTGCCTATGTCTAGGCCTACTTCTCTTTTTTGGGCTATATTTTTGGTTTTAATGTAGGGCTTGCCTTCTCCTATGAGCTGTGCAAAGTATCGGATGCGACCATTGAAGTTTCTCTTTACAAGACGTATGTATTTGATGCGTGATTGGAGGCTGTGAGTATGTATGGGATCGTTTTGATCATATAGGAGGGGGAGCTTGAGGCCTAAGTAGTGGATGGTGTTTTCTTTGAAGCGTAGGTTGGCATCTATATGGTTGTCTTCTATGCTGGAGAGTCCTCTTCTTCCTTTAAATCGAGGTTTTTCTCTTTTGCCTTTTTTGTATTCTTCTGTGACATTGAAGGCTCTTTTTGCGATTTGTTGTGATATTCTAGCGCCTATAGATAGGTGTCCTTTTTTCTTGTTCCACTGCTTGCAATAGGCACGTAGGTCATATTCTCTGTAGCCGTGTTTTTCGGTCAATTCTTTAAAGAGATTTTTGGCTTCTTGTTTGCTCTCTTTTTGCTTGTATAAATCAGTGGCTTGCTGGTATTGGGGGTCTTTCCGCATGGCTTTGAGCCTTTTAACGCTATCCTCTTTGTTTCGGCGGTTGGGTATTATTTCTGGCATCTTTTAATTTTTGTTTCTTCTTATATAAAAAGAATAGAGGAAAGACAATAAGTGACACAGAGACAATAGCGATTGGCATGGTTGACAATTTTTCTAAATATTTTTTTTTATCCTCATTGTCCGATGGATTATGTCCGTTGATATTTGTGAATGGTTCTTGAGGCTGGTTGTTAAAATTATGTAGAAGATTGTTCGCTTCGTCGATTTGTTTTTGGTTATCTTTTTGAATAGCTTGTATGAGGTCATTGTATTTTTTATTATATTCTTCATCCTCTTTGCGCTCTTCTTCTTTCATTTTTTCGACTTGTTGTGCGATTTGTGCTTGCTCCTTCTTTAATTCTTCTATCAGTTCCTTGTCTTTTTTTCTCATTTCTTCTAATAGCCTAATTTCCTCCTCGTTTAGCTCTGCGGCTGCTTCCTCATCTTCTTTTTGCTGTGGTTGGATCGGTTGATCCTTTTGTAGTGCCTCTTCGAGGTCTGGCATCTTTATTTCTTTAATTTTCACTTGTTGTGCGATTTGTGCTTGTTCCTTCTTTAATTCTTCTATATAATTTTTTTCAAGCGCTTCAATAGATTTTTTATGTGCTTCTAGCAAAGCTTTGGATGCTTCTTTCTGTTTTTGCTCTTCTTCCAACTGTTGTTTCAAAAAGTTAGCCCACTCTTTATTTCTCTTTTTATCTCTTTCTTTTTGTTCTTTGATAAATTTTTGAAAAATCGTGTGACTATTTGATTGGGTCTCTTTCTTTTTATGCAAACGTACTGCTTCTGAGAAAAGCGTCCAAAACTTATTTTCTAGTGATCTTATATCGTTTTTTATGCTTTCAAATTCACTTAAATAGCGTTTTTGTTTCTCTGAAAAATTTTTCCATGCTTCCCGCTGCTTTTCTTTTCTTTTGTTTATCTCCCTAATACTCTTTGCGGGCTTTTTCAGTTCGGCTATGTAATCCTCCTCTTTTTCCTCCTCTTCTTCTATTTCGAATTTTTGCTTTATTTCCTCTTCCCATTGTATATATAATTTTGAGAATTCAATTTTTGGGTACGGATTATTTTTCTTTAGGGTAGCAACTAGCGCTTTACATTTATCGATGAAATAGGTATACTTAGCCTTTTTTTCTTTCATATTTTTTATTATGATCTTCCTCTTTTTTGTGTTTTCAACTGATATTTCGATGTATTTATAGAGTTCCTCATCAAGCTTTTTTTGAGGCCCAATAAACCGTTTTTTTATAGATCTTTTTAGTTGTGTTAGTCTATTGGATCCATTATTTACGTGACTATTGAAGCCACTTTTTTTAAATCTATTGCTTCTTGCTTCTAGAGCTTCTTTGATTGATGGTTCTTTTTTATTTGAACCAGAGGCTGGGAGTAGCGGGCATATAGGGAAAAGGAATAATAGGAAAATGGCCCGTGCTATCTTTTTTTTCATCCGACAAAATTAAGGGGTACGATCCATAAAAAAAAACAAAATTCTCCATAACCCTACAAAAATAATTAGACACCTTCCTTGATAATTATAATTATGCGAAAAATTACAACCACATAGTAGGCTTTTCTCTTTGTTAAAAAAATTGCTTATTTTCATGGAATCAAGAAGAAAAATATTGGTTAAATTCAAGATACACATCTCCTGACGCTCAGCAACTTAAAAATATCAAATGAAAAAAGCATCTAAACATATCTTTATCGCCTGTCTGCTTATAGCTTCACTACATAGTCTATCTCTATCAGTAAGAGCAGCTAGGGAATCATCTATACCCTCAAAGAGTTTCCTCTCAAAAAAAGAAGAGAAGAAATATACTAGCTTCCATCGCTTTGGCTGTTGTTGTACCTTCCCTGTTCTTTGTATATAAAAAAATGACTCCTGCTGAAAAGGGTGACAAAAAAACAGGTAAAGAAATTGGCAAAGGAACAGATAAGGGTGTTCAGAAAAATCCGTCTCAGCTAGAGAAAGAAGAAAAAAACGAGATTCCGACAGAAAAACCAAAACTCTCTCAAACAGATAAGCCCCAAAAAAACGATGAACAAACCGAGTGCTTGCAAGACAAGGAAGTGTCAGAATTTTTGAATAAACATGGAAAAGATGTATTCAACTATGATCTTCCTGATGGAAAAGAGGAACCATTTTTAATTAAAATGATCAAATGCATCGAACAAGATTCAAGTCAAAACATCCAAGAATATAATATACCTACTTATATCCTTAAGATTCTAGTCGAGAAGAAATACTGGAAGGCCATTAAGTTGCTATTACAACATGACATGCAACATTACCTTCCCTACATCTTGGGGAGCGTGTACATAGCACCTTTACGTGACATAGAGGATACCCATCCACTCAAAAAAGAACTCAACGAAGAATTGGATAAATACAAAGCCATAGAGCAAGATAAAGCGAAGTCCGATCAAGGCAAAGTAGCCGAATACAAAGACTACATTAAAACAAAGTTTCCTAATGATATGGAAGACGAGGAGCAATTTGCACTAAAGCATGCCTTGCTCTCTGACAACCTCTACATGCTCCGCCTATTGATAGAGGATCAAGGTTTTGCAAAAATTGCAAAGGTAGGCTTCAGAGGTGACCCCGAAGGCACACTTTTGCATATAGCTTTTCGTAAAAACCGCAAAGAAGGCTTTGAACTGCTTGTAAAATACGATAAGACTCTCCCTTTGTACGATAAAATGATACGAAAGTTAAATAAATATTATAAGAGCGTGCTTTCCTATGCCGTAGAAGCGTATGAAAAAACAAAGAGCACTGAAGATCTTGATATGATAAAACGGATTGTTAACGAACTCGGTGGATCTCCATCTATTACACAGACAGAAAGAACCGATCCTTCCTGTCCTTTTGTAAAGGCTAAAGAGATGGATAATAAAGCTCTTTTTAACTTTTTTGAGGAAATTCTTGCCAAAGAACGCAACCAAACCGATGACGAAAAACGGAAACTAAGCAAACACTTTTATCCCAAAGAGCAGCCCTTGATACGAGCTATTTTTGCGAAAGATGAGAAAATGATAGATATATTGCTTGAAGATCATATTATTCAAAAACATGCCTCTGGAGAATACGATATTTTTACGCAAGACGGCTGCAAGATAAAAACAAATTTCCTACACATTGCTGCCCAATATAGTTCTTCAGAAGTAACCAAAAAACTGGCAAAAGTAGCTAAACCAGCCATGTTTAATGCAAAAGACATTAACGGTTATGTACCTCTTACGCTTGCTGTATTGAGGTTGACAAAGGAGGCAAAAACACACAGTCAAAAGCAAATAGATGACCTTATCGGATTAATCAGGGTACTGTCTGCGCACACTGATAAAAAAGCTGTTCTCGGACAAACCACTATCATAAGCCTCAAAGGCAATGTAACCTCTAAGTACAGCTTGAGAAATGTTCTCGAAAAGAATAAAGCAGATAAAAATATAGCTAAGGTATATGCGATGCTCTCTCAATAAATTTTCTGTTTTGCTAAAAAATTTGGTGAGTGGGTCTTGCTAGTTTGTAGACACGCCATGCGAAAATGTACTGACTATGACGCTTCTTACGCACATCTAAAAATATCCTTTTGGTAAGTTGAGATATATAGTTATTTTAGAGGAAAATTCAATTTCCCTTTTATGAGAAGAAAACCTTTGTCACGTATCTTTTTTTTCTACCTGATCGCAGGGGCCAGCTTTATGTCGACACAAGCTTCGTTGCTTCCTTCCTTAAGAAAGCCTACACTCTTTGCAAAAGGCGTGACGAGCTTCTTGCTCGTTACTTGTCTGAAGTTGTTGTCGTATGACAGTGTGCAAAATATGTACAATCATGTCAATGAAGAGGAAAAATTTTGTCCTTACACACCTCCCGAGAACGATTTCTTTGAGGATTTGGCTATTGAGTATGACAATAAACACATGGTCACTTGTCGCTTTGAAGAGCCGAATGATCAGAAGCGATATGCCGTTGATAAGAAAGAGAAGCCTCAAAGGTATGAGGCGTTGCTCGACAGCTTAGGAAACTGTATGTGCTTCAACCCTTATGCTCTTTTTTACCTTTTTGAAAAGAAAGATCAAGTTGTCTGTTGTAAATCTTCTGGCGTAAGTTTAGAACTAGTAGATCGTGGGAAGCCTTTTGTAACTTATTATAACGTTGATTTAGAACTACTTCGTGTGGTTTTTTGTAGTAATGCAGCGTGTACTGACTTTCAGGTTGTCAATTCTTCTATTGCTGACACTCGTGCTTCGTCTGAAGATGGGGCGTTTGATAACTTTGAAGAAGATCATACATATCATTCTTGGCGACCATGATCATTGTTCGATGAGGAGGTGACCCATTTTTCACAGATCACCGCCGTTGCAATAGCTACATTCAGCGACCTTGCCTTGCCATGAGGTTGGATGGTAACTTTTTGTGTAAAGAAGGGGTATAGTTCACGGCTGATACCATGGCTTTCATTGCCTAGCAGGAGCAAGCCAGCGTAAGGTAAAGAAGAGGTATGGAGATAGTTGGTACTTTCGAGCACCGCTCCGACCACAGGCAGGTTGGTCTGCTCTAAGAAAGGGGCAAGAGGCGTGTAGTAGCTTTCCACATGTGTAAAAGAGCCCATGCTTGACTGTATCACTTTGCTATTGTAGCAGTCTACGGTGGTAGGTGAGCAGAAGATCTTACCTATCCCATACCAGTTCGCAATGCGCATGATCGTCCCCAAGTTGCCAGGATCTTTGATCCTATCCAAGACAAGAGCCCTTTCGTTGGGTGAGAGCGTGAGCGGCTGATTGGGTTTCATAGTAGCTACAGCCAATGTGTGTTCATTGTGTTGTAGCGAGCTGATTTTGGTGAGCTGCTCGGAAGTCGTCGTCAGCAGAGGGATCGCTTTTTTTTCGAAGAAAGCTTTTTCTGAAGCCAGGAATTGGGGAGTGACCACCACCATCTGCGTGGTGTAGTCAGAGGCTAGTAGGTCAAATACACTTTTTTTGCCTTCAACGACAAAAGCATTTTCTTGAAAGCGACGTTTTTTGCTTTTGAGCTGTCGGATGTATTGCGCTTGTGCACTTGTGAGAGGTGTAGGAGACATATCTTTTTTAGCACAAAGTTACACATTTAGCGCGTGATTTTTGCTATAAAGCCGTTTGCTAGGTTAAGACCCACAAGAATGTGTGAAAAGAAAACCATCTATTTGTGACTATTTTGTGCGCATGGTAAACATCCATCATCCTCATGACAAGCTTTTTAAGGCAGCCTTTGGCAAGGAGATAGTTACTAGAGACTTTTTGCTTAGTCGCCTACCTGCTGATATTCTTGCCCAAATAGACCTTGATACCTTACAACGGGAGAACAACTCCTTTTTGGATTCTCGACTGCGACCTTACTACGCTGATGCTGTGTTTAAAGTGAAAACCGTTTCTGGTGATGGTTATCTATTTTTGCTTTTAGAACAACAAACTAAGGGAGATGTATTCATTCCTTTACGCTTTTTAGAATACGATGTTGCCATCATGCGATATGAAGCTGAGAAACAGCTCAAAGTGCAGAAAAATATCTCAGAGAAACAACCAGCTATCTTTTTGCCTGCGATCTTCAACTTTCTTATTTATACAGGTAAGGAGCCATGGAAGTACCCTACGCGTCTTATCGACGCTTTCAGAGCCCCTCAGCTTTTGTACCGCATGTTTGAAGAGAATTTTTGCATTTCACTCAACCAAGAAACAACCGAACATATCCTTAAAGATGGCACTGCCTCTGTAGCTGAACTCATATTGCGAGAAGGATGGCGAAAAGACTTTTGCCACTTACTAGCTGATAGCCAGCCGCTCATCAAGCTTATCAACCAGTCCCATTATGGAGAAGAGCTTATGTTGTATATCCTTAACAGAGACCCCCATCATGTGGATGAAATTCTAAAAAAAATACCTAACTTAGACCCAACATTAGAACAAAACGTTATGACCGCATTACAACGTATCGAACAACAAGGCATAGAAAAAGGCATTCAAAAAGGCATTCAAAAAGGCATAGAAAAAGGCATTCAAAAAGGCATAGAAAAAGGCCTTGCACAAGGTAGAGCAAAAATCAAAGATTTGCTAAAAAGGGGCTGGATTTCTCAAGCGCAAGCAGAGCAAGCACTCAAGGAGCTGTAGTCCTGATACTCTCCATTGTCAAAAAAATGCTGACTTTTAAAGATGACACTGCCTCTGTAGCTGAACTAGTATTGCGAGAAGGATGGCGAAAAGTTTGTAGCAGCTTCCTACGTAGAGGAGACAAAAAAAGACATGCCAAAATACACCAACGGCATAACCAACGCAGGAACACCAACGAAAAAGAACAAAGCATCTGCATAGGCCCCATGCCAGCTATCCGTTACATTCAATGAATAAAGACCAAAGGGTCATTACCGAAAGGAAAGAAAACAATAGTAGGCTATCATTTAATTTCATTTCTCTCTAAATTATCCTTTATAAAATCTACAAATTTGTTGTTTATTTGAAATGTTATTCGTTTGAATCAACTATCTTTAAGAACTAACTAACAATTATCATGACAACCATCGAACAAGTTTTGAAAGCGATAAAAGAAAACAATGTGCAAGCCCTAAAACAATTAATAGACGCAGGCGCTGATGTCAATGCCAAAAGCAAAGACAATTTCACTTACGGACATACACCTTTGCACTACGCTGCAAGATTTAACAGCAAAGGAGTAGCGCAGATCCTAATAAGAGAAGGTGCTGATGTCAATGCTAAAAACAAGTGGGGATATACACCTTTGCACGGCGCTGCATGCAATGACAACGAAGAACTATCTGAGATCCTTATCCAGCACGGCGCTCATGTAGATGCCAAAGATAAGAAAGGAAGGACACCATTGCACTGGGCTGCTGAGAAAAACAGCAAACAAGTAGCTGAATTCTTTATCAAAAACCGTGCTGATGTCAATGCCAAAGACGACGACGGACGAACACCTTTGAACTACGCTACAGACAATGGGAGCAAAGAAGTAGCCGAATTCCTTATAAAGAAAGATAGATAAAATATCCTAAACATATTAGTGACAGTTCCCACGCACCAAGTACCAGTGAGAGCACCATATGTATTTGAAGCATAGGTATCATTCCCTAAGTAATCATCCTCCCTAGCTGTTCCCTTAGACTCGCTTTTGATAGAGAAATTTTAGGAAGTGCAGACCATCCAAATAAAAAATACACTAAGAGATTCTCTAAAATTTACATTCGGTCCTTCAAACAATGCCATTTTCTTTTTGAATATACTACTTTTGTAGCCCTTAACCCTACTCTCTTATGAACAAGAAGACCATCCTCACTGGCGATCGTCCCTCAGGCAAGCTGCATCTAGGCCATTACATCGGTTCGCTCAAGAGCAGACTCACATTGCAAGAAAGCTGTAATCAGTACGTCATGATTGCTGACGTACAAGCCCTGACAGACAACTTCGATTGTCCTCAGCGAGTCACCGAACACGTCTACGAAGTAGCCAAAGACTATATAGCCATCGGACTTGACCCCGAGAAGACCACCTTTTTCATCCAGTCACAAATACCTGAGATCGCCGAGCTCACCATGTACTACCTCAACCTAGTCTCCGTAGGTCGACTTGAGCGCAACCCGACAGTCAAGACAGAGATACGTCAAAAAAACTTTGGAGAAAGCATCCCTACCGGCTTCTTTACCTACCCTATCAACCAGGCGGCAGACATCTCTATCTTCAAAGCAGACCTCGTACCCGTTGGGCAAGACCAAGCCCCGATGATAGAGCTAACCAACGAAATCGTCCGTCGCTTCAACCGTATCTATCAGACGGACTGCCTGAAGACGTGTGAACTTCACCTTAGCACAACACCTCGTCTTGTAGGCATCGATGGCAAAGCCAAAGCTAGCAAGTCGCTTGGCAACGTCATCTACCTCTCCGACAGTGCAGAAGAAATCAAAAAGAAAGTCTTTCGTATGTATACCGACCCTGACCATGTGCGCGTCAGTGACCCTGGCAAAGTGGAAGGCAATGTCGTCTTCACTTATCTTGACGCGTTTCATCCAGCTAAAGAAGAGGTCGCCGAACTCAAAGCCCACTATCAACGAGGTGGCCTTGGCGACATGACCCTGAAAAAACTTCTTAACACCACCCTACAAAACCTGCTAGCACCTATCCGTCAACGACGCGAAAACATCCACCAAGATCACATCCAAAAAATGCTGAAACAAGGGACTCAAAAAGCACGACAGCATGCACAGGAGACCATGAAGGAAGTCAGAAAAGCCATTGGACTCACCTACTTTAACAATTAGGCAGTAGGAATTAGGAATTAGGAATTAAAAACATTAACTTCGTGCCCTTATTTGAAAGCAACTTATGAAATTGAATACATACGAAACAACCATTGTAATACATCCGTCACGGTCAGACAAAGATGTCAACGCGACGATCAAGAAATATAAGGCCCTTCTGAAGGAAGATAAGGCGAAGATTGTCCATGAAGAAAATAGGGGAACCAAAAACCTTGCTTACCCCATACAGAAGCAGACAAGTGCTACCTATTATACCATCCAATGCCAGGCCCCACCTACCACCGTGGATAAGCTAGAACGTGCTTATAAAATCGATGAAGACATCATCCGCTTCCTCTCCGTCAAGCTAGACAAACATGGAGTTGCCTTTCATGAAAACAAGAGAAAAGAAGCCAACAAAAAAATAAAAGGTGAAAAAGATCTTCCCGAAGAAGTTCAAGACATTGTTATAGAAGAAGGCAAAAAGCAAGAAGAAGTCAACCCTATACGAGACGGGAAAAAATATTGCCGCTTCAGAAAGTTTGGAATTAAATATATCGACTATAATGAAACCAACTTCCTGCTTCGCTTTCTCAACCCACAAGGTAAAATCTTACCTCGCAGACTCACGGGTACCAGCGCTAAATATCAAAGACTCGTCAACGCAGCCATCAAAAAAGCGCGTATCTTAGCTATGTTGCCATTCCTGACCGACAACCTAAAATAAACCATGAAAGTAATTGTACGCAAAAGCACCAAAGATTTTAAATACAAAGTAAAAGAAATTATTGAAGTAAAAGATGGCTATGCAGTCAACTACCTCATCCCCCAACAGCTCGTTTACCCCTTCAGTGAAGCAAACCAGAAAATACTTGAAGAAAACCTGCGTCAAGCAGCATCAAAGGCAGCACTCATCAAAAAAGAAGCCGTAGCAACAGCTGCGAAAATAAAGAAACAAGTCTTTACCCTTGGAGTAAAAGCAGGAGAGAAAGGCAATATCTTTGGAAGTGTGACGAACTTGCAAATAGCCAAAGCTATCGGCGATGCCATAGGTATCAAGGTTGGACACAACCAAATCGAAGTAAAAGAGCCTATCACAGAAGTAAAGCGCCATACAATCACACTAAAATTACATCCAGAAGTACAAACAGATGTAACCCTTGAGGTGAAAGCTGTGTAAATATTGGCCTGAAAAAAAACGAAGCGAGCTTATTTGTACACATATCCAACAAACAAAGCATAGGGTAAAAGACAAACCTATCACTACACAATGGATACAATAGCATGCGATCAAGAAGTTGAAATAAGAGCTATCCTATCTCTTCAACAGCAAGAAAAAATATACAAACACCTCAAGAAAAACGCTTCCTATCAAGGAAAAGTAGATATCACAGACCACTACTTTTGCAAAAAAGAAGTCGATAGCTTCTCTCAAGTAGCTATGAAGGACGTAGGTAGCTATAGCCTTCGCTTACGATCGACCACCCAAGACCACCTGACCACCCACCAGCTAAACACCAAGATTATCACCCAATACAACGACCACAACGCATGGAAAGAGCACGAAACCACCGTTACCTCCTTCAAACAAACCCACGCCATCTTGCATACCATCGGCTATAAAGTCTTCTTTACCCTAGAAAAAAGAAGAGAGACCTTCATCCAAGGTCATGTAAACTTCCACCTAGAAGCCATCAAAGACTTTAAACCAATCCTTGAAATAGAAATACTCACCACCCAAGCATCATCCCAAAAATCCAAAAAAGAGATCCTGAGCCATCTTCAAAAGCTTGGAGTCACACAGGAACAAATCGTACCCAAAAGCATCACCCACCTCCTTATGGAGCAAAAAGTGAATTTTTAACCCATATTACCGTTTTAACACATTAAAAAATGAAAAAGAGACCCAAGACCTACACAGGCACCGTCGACCACATATCTAAACAATACGCCTATATCACCGTCAAAGAACTCCCTCAAGACATCCTTGTCTTCCATCACAACCTCAAAGGCGCTTGGCATCATGATACCGTAAAAGTAGCCATCTTGCACGGTAAGAAGAGAAGCAGTAAACCAGAAGGCAAGGTCATAGAAATCGTCGAACGGGCATACAAAAAAGTCATTGGACAAATTAAAAAGGAAGGTCAACACCACATACTCCTCCCCGACCACAAGCGGCTACATCACCCGATCTTACTACCTGCCACACACCCCAACAACCAACCTTCCCAAAAAGCTATCGCCCAGATTACCTCATGGCCATCTCCTCCTGCCCTTGCCACAGGCACCATCACCCAACTCCTTGGCGAAGTAGGTACACATCGCGCCGAAACAGAAGCCATCATCCAACAGTTTGGCTTTAGCTCCTCCTTTGCACCGCACCTTATCCAAGCAGCCAACCAGTTCCCAGAAAGACTCTCACAAGAAGAGATTAAAAGAAGGCGAGACTTCAGGCATGTCCCTACACTTACCATCGACCCTGATAATTCCCAAGACTTCGACGATGCCCTCTCCTTCCAAGAGCTCCCCGATGGCAACTACGAGGTAGGCATCCATATTGCAGATGTCAGTCACTACGTGCGAACCAACAGCCCCATCGACCAAGAAGCCCTTGAGCGTGGCACCTCCGTCTACCTTGTTGGCGAGACTATCCCCATGCTTCCTGAAAGACTCTCCAACAACCTTTGTTCTCTGAAACCACACGAAGATAGGCCCGCTTTCTCTCTCGTAGCCACCATAGATGCCAACGCACGTGTCCAAGATAACTGGGTAGGAGAGACCATCATCCACTCCAACCAACGCTTTACCTACGCACAAGCCAAAGAAGCCATAGACAACCAAAAAGGCTACCTCCACCGAGAACTCTCTATCCTCAACGAACTAGCCAAAAAACTACGTACGAGAAGGATGAAACACGGGGCCATCCCTTTCAATACCACCGACTTCAACATTCACCTAGACGAAGCGGGCGAACCCATCCACATCACAGCGAAACAAAACACCATCGCCCACCAACTTATCGAAGAATTCATGTTGCTTGCCAACAGGCTAATCGCCCAAAAAGTATATAAGATGAAGTCAAAAAAGCAGCAACACCTCCCCTTCATCTACCGAATACACGACGAACCTGACCCTGAAAAGATAGAAAACCTCACCCGCTTTGCAAGCTTGCTTGGCTATTCTTTCAAACCCAAAAAAGGACAGCTTCCCAAAGCCTACCAAGCCCTTCTAACCGAAATAGAAGGAACCCCCTACCAACATACGATCCAGTCCCTAGCTATCCGAACCATGGCACAAGCATGCTATACCACCGAACCCAAACCCCACTTCGGATTAGCCTTCGCACACTATACCCACTTTACCTCGCCCATCCGACGATATCCCGACCTCATCGTCCACCGTTTGCTCAAAAGGTACTTACGCGGCGAGAGATCTATAGAAGAAAGCTACCAAGAAGTCGCCCAACACACCTCCCAACGCGAGCGCCTCGCCGTCGAAGCCGAACGCGCCTCTATCAACTACAAACAGGTCGTGTTTATGCAAAAACTAGAAGGCCAAACCCTACAAGGCATCATTTCACACATCACACCATGGGGGGTCTTTATAGAAATCATAGAAAACAAATGCGAGGGGATGGTACGGCTCTCCGACATACAAAACGACTACTACACCTTCGAGCCTGAAAAGTTCCGAATCAAAGGCAGCAAAACAGGCCATACCTACAAGCTAGGCGAGGTCGTCAAAGTAAAAGTGAAAAAATGCGACCTAGAAAAGCGAACCGTAGACCTTGTCTTTGTATAACATAAAAACCAACCATATTGTACGATCTAAAACATGTCACAAAATTACTCGGAACTTAACTTACCTCCCACTTACCGCTTTGTTTCTTTATGTATAAAGATAAAGCGCAAGAGCGACTATAAGTACTACTCTTACTGGATTTATAGGTCAGCGCATTGGCGTACGCTTTGAAAGTATGTTTTGTACCAGTAACGGTAGTCTCAGGATCCAACCCATGAGATAAGAGCACTTGAATGATAGGTTCCATGTTGGATTTTAGATTGACCTTATCATGCCGGTTTTTATCTACCATACCATTAACAATTGTTGAATCGTCGTAAACATATCTATGACTGTCAAAGACAAACTTAACTATCTGGTTGCTTTTCTTTATAGCCTTTTTAGCTTCTCCTGGAGCTATCTCTTCCAACAAATGAAAAAGGTGGTTCAACGCAAAGGCTACTTCAATGACAGGCCGGTTATCTGTCAAAAAATCGAGGAGAATGACGAATAAAAAAGGTGTTTTCGAGGAAGCAGAATTACTACTCACTTCCTCAGTGATATTTACGCCCATTTCTTTTAAAAATCGAGCCAAATCTGCAAGAACATCCCCTTCTTTCTTATCAATCCATGTACGCCAGTTAGCCCAATTGTCCTTATCATACTCTTTATTCGTAGCTTTTTCACGCATAAACTTTGAAAACAATTGGCCGAAATCTTCTTTTATCTCTTTTGGGTCGTTATTATTTTGGCACCATACTTTGTATTCTTGTATAGGACCCTCTCCAGAGGATCCCCTCAATAAGTAATACAGTCCCACACTTGTGACAACTACCGCTATGCCTCCTCCAATGAGATAGGCCAGCTTTCTATGGCTTCTAGTCGTCTCTAGCTCTGAAAATTCTTCTTCCGTTTCGTATGTCGCCAACAGTGGAGTGCCCTGCATTATCCAGCTCACCATAGCTAGAATGTATATATATCTTTTCATGGTTATCTTTTTTACTATAAAGGGCTAAGATACGTTTTTTTTTTAAATGAGCAATGATTTTTCTGATGATGCTACCTATTTAAACTACAGAAAAAGAATCAAAACTTGATCAAAGGAAGGGAAGTGTAAACTAGTAACTATCAACCGCCTCCATATCCTTGCCCCTGAATGCAATGCCAATGATGACAAAATCCTTGATACCACGCGCTTCCATGTCCTTTTTGTATTGTTGTTTTTGGATCTGCTCGAAAGCATCTTGAGCTACTTTTTTGAGATCTTCGCCTTCTTTTGCCACTTTTAGTTCCATGATGATCCCTTTTCTTGCTTTGTTTTTGGGTTCTAGGCTAATGTCGTATCGGCCTGTACCGCTCTCTCTGTTAGAACGGGCATGATGGGTGTTCGCAAAGTAGGCCACCATCCCTAAAATAAGCAAGTGGTAAGACTTCTCTTTTTCTTCTTTATGAAAGTCAAAGTAGCTTATGGTGGTGATCAGGTACTCTTTCACGAAGCGGGTAAAGGGTGCTACATCACCTTGCGCAAGTGATTTCATCGCTATGGGTACTTCTTGACTGTCTTCCCTTCCCAAAGTTACACGTAGTACAAGTTCTCGCATGCTTAGCCTGATCTCTTCATTGGGAAAGGATAGGGTATAAATCGTGTCCCCATATTCATCTCTCTCCCTTGCGGTGCTTTTC
>JBCCFU010000007.1:0-16636 GCA_039029575.1 Bacteroidota bacterium
ACCCATCGATTGATCGTGCTATGATCTAGGTACACACCTCTTTCTTCTAGCATCTCTTCCAAGTCTCGGTAGCTTATGCCGTATTTTAGGTACCAGCGAATGGCTCATATAATGATGTCTTGTTTGAATTGGCGGTGTTTAAATAGGTTGATTGTAAGCGGGGTTCAGAGCTTAAATTGAATCTCCAAAGTTAACTCTTACAGCTCTATAAAATCAAGGTTGCGACAGATCCCAAAAGCCTTTAAAACTAAACTAAAGTCATTTTTAGTTTATGCTCATAGCTGACACACCCAGTAATTTTCTTACAGACACACATCTTTAGATGGTATCGGATGCTCCTTGAAACCTTAGGAAGTAGTCCACCTTGCAGATGATTGTAAAGAGCAACGAGCCAAGCATCCACTTGTTGAGGCTGAAGCACTTGACAGGGTTGGGGTGTCGATAGCAAAGGAAGCGCTCTTTTCGGTAGTGGTCTTTGACTATGAAGGCTGTATACTTTCCATTCGGAGAGGTGGCTAGCTTGGTGACTTTAAACTTTGTCCAGTAGTGGGTGGCTTTTTGAAAATATGTATCTATTTCTTTCTCTAAAAAGGGCTCTATCGTGTTTTTAGAGAATAGTAGACGAAATATACGATTTTTTCTGATAAAGAGGAGGCCTTGATTATTAGGTAACCATCCTAGCTGAAAAGTTTTATTGCTGCTAGGCAAGGGCAATGGGTTGTCATGTAGGAGTTCCATCTCACCGCCTGCTAGTTTGTAGGTTCTGATCTGGGCGTTATCTGCGATAGCGAAGAGGTCTCGGGTGTGTGATAGGGCAGCGTCTGTGTATTTTTTTCCTTGCTTTTTTATCGAATAGAGCTTGTTGCTGCCCAAATAGTCGAGCAGTATCGTTATGAGGACATCAGGAAATAATGTCAGTGTATCTTTTATCTTCTCTTTAAGGTAGGGACTGTGGCCAGGGACGATGCAGTCAAGCCCATCCTCTCTTACAAAAAGCCATGTGTCGTCATGGCTCCAATGGATGGATTGGATGTTTGGGGCTACTTTTACCTCATCTTTTTTCTTACCTTTTCTATCGAAGACGTATGCTTTGGCCTTTTTTTTGTCATAAACCAGCAGTTGGTGAGAGGAGGGAGACCATGTGATCTTTGTACAGTGTTCATCGTTTTTTAGCATCTTTAAGATATTATTTGGATGAATCAATATACGTTTCTTGAATAAGACGGCTAATTTGCTATCTGTCGACATTTGGATGTCTTTTACATCACGAAAGAACTCCGTAAAAGGGTTCTCTCCAGAGGGGCGCCAACCTGCAAGCATGGAACGTTTGGTATAGAAAAGGATCCGATCGTTGGTTACGGCGAGGGAGCGTGTTGGAAAAACGACCTGATCATTGAGTGGGTATTCGATAAGATCATCGGAATGGGGTTTCTGCTGATAGCGAGATGTTGAGAGTTTGATGCCAATGTATACTAAGATATCGAGACAAGCGATTATATCGAGCCAAGTAATATAATACCCTATACATGGTTCCGTGAGGTTGACTATCAAGGAAGGTAAGGGGCTTGGGAGAGATTGGCATAGGCTTAAACGCACCTTCCATGAAAGAGAGGTTCCTAAGTTTTTCATATAAGCAAAGCCACTTTTTTCTGCATGCGCTTGCTGCCATTTGGTAAGGTGATGGTGGGCTTCTGCGTAGCGATATTGCCTATAGGCGGTAGTGCTTTGGTGGAAGTGGTGCTGGGCGGCTCGGTCGGGTGTTTCTTGACTGGCTTCGAAACTAATTTTTCCTAACTTTTGATAGATTGATGCGATGTCTGTATGGGGTGAGAGGTCAAGGTCATTACAGTCCTTTAAGGCTTCCTGCCACTTTTCTATGGCAGGTTGTCTACCCTCTTTGTCGATGTTGCACGTCGCAAGCTCTTGCGTGGAGCTGCATGCTTCTCTTAAAGGTGGGGTTTGATTGTTGGAAAGCCTTAAAAGGGTGGTGATCAAAAGTAGGATAAATGTCTTCATGAGATGAATGATTTATAAATGAATTCGTTTATGAGGTAGGTCTTTGTCATCTTTGCAACTAACCTGCTCGCAGCCGTTGGTCAGAGACAGGGAGTTGTTTTTTTGTTCGAGCGCCTAACGCCTTGATACGTTCAGCTTTGTCTATGAGGTTCCCTTTGCCTTCAGACAGTTTATTAAGGGCACTGTAATACGTTTTCTGTGTCGTATTGAGTTGGGCCCCGATCTTTTTGAGATCTTCCATAAAACCGACGAACTTATCATAAAGACGGCCACTCTCTTGCGCTATCTCCATGGCGTATTGGTTTTGGTATTCGCGTTTCCAGAGATGTGCGACGGTCCGTAAGATGGCTAGCAGGGTAGCAGGGGAGGCGAGGATGACGTTTTGTTCATAGGCTTGTTGGAAGAGGTTGGTCTTGTGTTGCAAGGCTAAGGAGAAAGCGGGCTCTAAGGGTATAAACATAATGACAAAATCGAGTCCGTGGAGGTCATAGTGTTGGGCATAGTTTTTTTCGTGCAAAGCCTTGATGTGATTTTTGAGGGCTTGGATCTGTTTTTCGAGGAGTGCTTCACGCTGGTTTCCCTTTGGGGTGTGGAAGTATTGTTCGTATGCGCGGAGCGATGCTTTCGAGTCGATGACGATGCTTCTGTTTTGTGGTAGTTTGATGATCACGTCAGGTTGGTAGCGTTTGCCCTCTTCGTTGGTAAAAGAGTGCTGGACGATGTATTCGCGCCCTTTGGTAAGGCCTGCGTTGTCTAGCAAGCTCTCTAGGATAAACTCGCCCCAAGCTCCTTGGACGCGGGAGTCGCCTTTGATCGCCTGCGCTAGGTTGTTCGCTTCTTTGGTCATGCGGGTGTTGAGGGTATGCATTCGCTCGAGCTCGGTGCGTAGGGCTACCTTTTGATCACGTGCTTCGCGGTGGGTACGCGCTACCTCTTGTTCGAATGTCTTGATCTTTTCTGCCAAAGGGTTCAATATCTTTTCTATCTCCTGCTTATTGAGGTGGGTGAACTTGGCACTTTTCTGCTCTAAGAGCTTGTTAGAGAGGTTTTCAAACTGTAGTACCATCTTTTGATGGTTTTCTTTGGCTGTGACTTCTCCTTGGAGGAGCTGTTTGGAGAGGTGTTGATTTTCGCTTTCTAAGGTGGCTAACCGCTCTTTGAGTGTGGTGCTCTCTTGATAGCTGCTCTGAAGTGCTGCTTTCTGCTCGGTGAGCTGCTCGAACAACGACTTCTTCTCGGTGGAAGCTACCTGCTCCTTGATACGCATGTACATGGCGAAGAGGAGGGAGGTCAGTGTGATGACTAGGCTGATGGCAAGGAGTATGTAATTCATGGCGTGAGAAGTAGGGACTAAATGTAAGCAGTGTTGGCGAGAATGCCTCAGCTTTTTGCTCTATTTCGCTCTGGGGTAACTTTTCCTTAGACGTTGAGGTCATTTTTTACCCCTAGTCCTCACCCGAAGAGGAGGCTGAGAAAAGTTACGAATTACTAATTTTTTTGTTTTTCATTTTCTATTTCTTTTTTTATGCGACCGATCCATTCAGGAGAAAGTCCTGTGTATTTGACGATTTTTTCCATCTCCTCCCCATCGAGAAGCATCTCACGCGCGATTTTTCTTGCTTTATTTTTTCTCCTTTTGTTATGACTCTTTCTTCTCCTTCTTTGATACCTTCGACTATGCCTTCCCTTCTTCCTTCTTCTTTCCCTTTTTGGATACCTTGGTCTTGTGCAAATGACAGACAGGCTTGATTGTTGCGTACCCTTTTGAGCTCTTGCTCGTATCTAAGCAATTCTTCGTTTGTCCATGCGTAGCGTTCTAACGCTTTAAAAGCATTTTCTATGACCACATCTTGGCCTATCAGGGAGTGAAGAGCGTTTTCGTCTATGGTGCTGGCGTGATGAAGGAAATAGTAAAACTTTTCTTCTAGAGTGAGGTCTTCGATGGCTTTGCTGCGCGTCTTGTCAAACTTGATCAGGTCGATGAAGGTAAAGCTCAGCTTGTCTAAATCTTGTTTTCCTGTTTTTTTGTCAACAGTGATGTGTTCGCTTTTATAATGTTTCTTATGCTTGAAGATAGGAAAACTGCAAAAGGCAAGGAAGATGACTTCTTTTAGGTTTTCATACGCTTGTCCTTCTTTCATCTGACTGATGAAGGCCTTGCATGCATAGTATTGGGCTCTTTCCTGAAATCTTTTGGCATTGGCTAGTTGCATCTCAATGACGTACTGACAGCCGTCTTCATCTTTGCATAGTACGTCTACGATGCTTTGTTTCTTGGCTAATGCTTCTGGTTCTTGGATAGGGCTCAAAATAAGAATTTTTTTACCAGTGACATTATATAAGCAATTATGTTGAATGAAGGATTATGCCGCAAAGGTAGGCATTTTTTTAGCACTGTCAATACAGAAAAATGTGGTTGCAGGATTACTATGATTTGCTTTCTTTTATTTCGTTTTTTAGGTGACTTACCCATTGTTTGGAGAGGTCTGCGTTGTCTAGCAAGCTTCTTACATACGACAGGATACACCTTTTGGTTTAAGCCTTAAACAGTACCGTTGGCTTACTCCCCCTCACGAAAGGATGAGTCTGACTGGCTCATTAGGTCGCAAGAAGCCCCCATTCAAAATTGGGTATCCTTTTTGGTGGTGGGAGTATGTCACTAGTTATTTTATGCGACACGTCCCTTTTAATAGGATCTTGTTGGTTTTGTAGTGGAAAGGTCTACCTTCTTTTGAAAGGGAAGTTTTACAGAGAAACTTTTGCGAAAGTAGCAGAGAAAGAACATTATGAAAATGATATAAGGTAGACTGGATGAGGAGGGACTTGTTTGTGGAGTGGGTGTAGGTTGAGAAATAAGGTGAGTAGGAGTTGCCACCTTATGAACGGGTTCAGCTTGAGCAATACTTTCTTCTATCTCCTTTGAAGTCAGAGGTGGATTTGGCTCTGGCGTTGGTGTGGCAGGGGGATGAGGAGAAGGTAGAGGCGTAGGATGCGTGATTTGCTTCCGTGAAAAATAAAGAAAAAAAAGGGGCCTTCCCCCAGTAATAGCGAATTTTCGCGTAAATTGACCTACTGTAAGTGTTTCGTCTACCTTGAAAGTCTTGTCAATATACATAAGGTAATACGCTATCTCAATTTCATCTTTTTGAAAGGTGGCATATGCTGGATTTTTGGCTTTGCTTCGTTTCAGAAAATCATCTTTTATATCCACTAGTTTTTCCCTAAAATGATATACACCCTTATATGTTGTTCTTTTTGGATCGATTCGGTCTACTAGTGTAATGTCTGCTTTCCGTAGCTTTTCCTGAAAAATGACAGTAAGGCTTTTCCCCTCTCCATTTTCAGCTTTTTCATACCATAGCCTGATGGGATTATATTTTGGGAAACGTATGCGTTTTTCTTGATAGATATCGGTGCCTTTTTTCTTCTGTCTGACGAAAATTTTGAGTTTGTAATCTTCATATTCTGGGTCTTTCTCCTTTTGTGCTTTGATGAATACTTTTTCTTTTAGTGCTGCAAAAGTTAGATTTTTTGGGCTTTCATTCGTGGGAATTTCTATACTAGAGAGATGACCGTCTGCTTCACTCCTTTTGAGTAGCTGTAAAGCAACGGTATCTTTTGTACTCCCTCCGCTAGGTACCCACGAAAAAAGGATTAAAAAGACTATGCAATATCCATAATAAATCGTTCTCATGACCTGCTGAAGTTAAGCGTTATACGCCAATAAATATCCACATGACCATGTACAGGGTAGACCAGGCAATCAAGGAAAGATACCGTATAAAAATGTGTGTCTGCATCATTGAAAAAGAAAAATCATGCCGATTATTTGTAGCGTTGGTACCTCATGGGTCAGTTGGATGGGTATGCGCTATTTTCGGCAGATATGAAATAAAAAGGTGGGAATAGTAAAAAATGGAACGTTGTTGATGGTAAGAGGATGTCAGGAGAAGTCTATGATGAACGAAGTAGATGACTCTTTTTTTCCATATGTTGAATGACAATACACATCCCCCCCAGAAATTTGTATTACCATCTTGATAAAAGCGAGCCCCGTGCCACTGTGATTTTTATTCGTTGCAGAGGTATAGTGGAGGTCAAAGATAGAGGGAAGGATATCAGGTGGAATACCTTTGCCATTGTCATGGACTGTGACTGTTCGTTTTTTAGCATCAATGTTGATGTCTATAATCGTTGCTTTGCCATGCATAGAGGCGTTTTTAAGTAAGTTGCTAATAGCGTTGGGAAAGACTCCTGGCAGCGTTTTGGCTTTGAAGTCTTGGGGACACGTGAGCCTTACCTTCTTCGATATTTGGTTAGAGACTCTTTCTATGCCTTCTTCAATCGCGGTACACATGCTTATCTCTTTTCGTTCAAAGTGGCCCAAGATTTGCCCTTTCACAAAGTCAAGAAAGTTGTTGATATCTTTTCGAGCGAAAGAGGCTTCCTTTACCATCTCTTGTGCAAATGCCTGCAAAAATTCGGCATAGTCTCTAGAAAGGTAATAATTTTCTTTCCCTTGGACTCCTTTCGTTACCTTTTTCTCTTTGAAGGCATTTTTAAGGGCCATCCCTGCACCACACAACATATGTACGGTCGTCCTGAGGTCATGGGCCAACATCCCACTCGCGATCCTGTTACACTCAAGCCTTTTTTCCGCATAGCTTTCTTTCCTCCTGCTAAATATCAACAAACCTAAGAACAGCACACATATGACTAAGAGAGTGATCAAGCTTTCGTTTTGCCATATTTCTCTAGGCAACGCTCCCCAGAACAAGCACCTTCCAATAAAGGCCGTACCTACTCCCAAGATAGTCAGTACAAAAAAAGTCTCACTATCGACCAACAACGCCAATAAGGCCAAACTAGCCGCCCACAAACCTGCGTTGAGGCTCTTTTCATGTGCATGTAAAAAGATTATCGACCCAGAGAAAGGTAGACAGTAACCAAGCGTCAAGAACCAATATAGCGAAAAATAAGGCTTTAGTACCCTTAACCAACTCCCTTCCAACATCAATCCTACACAGAGCGTAATACCAATGCCACGCATCACGTTCATCCAAAAGATTGTCTCCCCTTTTTCACCGTTCATAAGGCTGACAACATACCAACCTGCCATAAACATGCTGAAGTTAAGTGATTGAACAGGACTTGTAACCATCTTTCGACTTGCCATCATAGGCAGGCGCAAAGGTACGGTAACCAAACCTTTTATCCATACCTTCACCCCCTGCCAACTGGGGATCCATAGCCGCTCAGAGACCGTCAAGTCTCCTCGACGCACAGTTGCTATCCCTTTGTTTTGGAAAAGATGTACCAACCAATACATCAGCGTAGCACTCAGGGAGATATAAGCTTGGTAATACCCAAAAGCTACCCCCTGAGACCACCAATATATGGTACCTATGTACCAACTTAAGGCGAAAAAACTGATGAGATAGCCGACGATAAACCCTAACCACGATACAGTGTCCGTCTTAACTCCTAAGATGCCTAGTATTAGCGGGAGCACCATGATGGGAGCAAACAAACGAATGACATTCATCATCACTATAAATTGTATACTCGCGCCTGTCACATACCCTATTATCAACATACAACTTCCCATGATAGCAATACTTACCTTCGCCCAATAAGTTTTTTTTTTGTCATCCCAAGCAGACATACCCAAAAACGACCTAATAGGAAGGATCAAGTCTTGTACCATTAAAATACCTATGGCATGTAGAAAAGAATCAATCGTAGAAATACCTACTGCTAATACCATCAAGGCGAAGAGATTTAACATCCATTGCGTGGAAGAAAGATAACGTACTGTATTTAAAAGAAGGTTTGTGACTGAGTCAACATCCTTGGCATCAACGTCAACACCACTGACCAAGCCTACCCCGGAAATCAATAAGTTAATACCAAGGATCAAGGCGATCAGAAAAGCCCCTAAATACCACATATAACGTACTTTCTTTTTATCATCTGTTACTAGCATGCGTTGTACAATAGGTGGACAAAAAGCAAACATCGGGACAACAAAAGAGACGCACATTGTACCTAAGTAAGATAAAAATTTAGGATGTTTAAAAAAGCTAGCATGGGATGGTCCTAATTTCTTAAAAAGTCCCTGAATGCCTCCTACCTTTCCCATCCCAATACTAAAGATCCAAATTGAACCAAATAGTACAGTGACCATTTGAACAACATCTGTGTAACTTACAGCTTTCATTCCGCCCAGCGTACTATACACAACCACGGTAAAGCCAACGATGAGGACAGTTCCTTCACTACTTATCCCCCATACCTCCTTACTAATATGCGCTACTCCTTTGAGTTGCCCACTCAGCATCCCTACAGAAAATGCCATGCCTATTAGCCCGGTAGCTATTTGGGCCAAAGACCCAAAAAAGGTGTTCATCAAATCTCCAGTAGTTCTTGCTTCACGAAAATAGACGAGGTTAGGCGCAATGAAAGTTCCTATTAAAAGGAAAGAAAAAACGATCATAAAAACTTGTAGAAAGTGCAACATACCCATCTTGGCTATCCAGCCAGCTGCTGCATAATGTCCAGTAGATAGAAACGTCCCTACCAACGTCATCACCAACACACCCGTAGGGAGGTTTCTGCCTGCCAAAGCATAATCATCAAAGCTCTCTACTTTCTTATGGGATGCCCAGTAGCCAACAGCTAGGTTCGCTATGAGAAAAAGCGCTATAGTTGCAAAAATAACAGAGGGTTCAATGGAGTGCATGATGAAAAGGATATAACGTTTTTATATAATTGCTTTGACTATACGGTTACTTTTTACTTGTGAGAAAACAGTTGAAAGACTGGGGAAGTACCAACCATCCATTTAGCAAATTTATGATATTTTTTTGATTTTTTGTCTAATATGAAACTTTTTGCCATTTTAATCTATTATTCAAAAAAGGAAAGCTACTTTTTTCGCCTGTAAGCTTCCTTCTCTTCTCGCTGTGTATAAGTGACTAAAAGATCTTTCTCTTTTATGCAGAAAGTCATACCTTTGACTACATCATGTTTACCCATTACCCTGCTATCGACTTGTCGATGCCTTTTGCGCTATGCTGGCTGAGAAGAGATCTCCGTCTACATGACCACCATGCCCTATATCAAGCATTGAAAAATCACCCACATGTCTTGCCGCTTTTTATCTTTGATCGAGACATTTTAGACCCTCTGACAAATAAAAAGGAGGCGAGGGTTCACTTTATACACGAAGAGGTTGCAGCCTTACACAAACGACTTGTTTCGATGGGAAGCACGCTGCTTGTCATGGAGGGTAAGCCTTTGGCTATTTTCGAACAAATTATAAGAAAATATAAAATTTTAGGTGTTTATGCGAATGAGGATTATGAGCCGTATGCTAGGCAAAGAGATGAAGAGGCCAATGCGTTGCTCTCCTCTCAAGGGATTCCTTTTTATACGTGCAAAGATCACGTGATCTTTTCGCCAAAAGAGGTCATGAAAAAAGATAGGGCATCTTATACAGTCTACACGCCGTATATGAAGCAATGGAAGAAGCAATATGAGGTAAGCATGGTAGCACCTTTTGATGTACAACGCTATCAGGCAAACTTCGTGCGCACTCGTCCCTTCCCTCTTCCAACCTTACAATCTTTGGGTTTTGAAGCTACAGAGATACCTTTCCCTAGCAGGGAGTTAGATACTAAGACGTTGCAGTCCTACGAACAAAGACGCAATAGCTTGGGAGTAGATGGTACCAGCCACCTAGGCATACACCTCCGTTTTGGGACCCTCAGTATCAGAGAAGTGACCAAAGCTGCTTATGAGCATAGTGATATTTGGACACAACAGCTGATATGGCGCAACTTCTTTATCATGGTTTTAAGGCATTTTCCACATGTGGTGGATCGTGCCTTCAAACCTATGTATGACCGTATCCCTTGGTCTCAAGATACCCAAGCTTTCCAAGCGTGGTGCGAAGGCAAAACAGGGTTCCCTATTGTAGATGCGGGTATGCGCGAACTCAATGCGACTGGCTTTATGCACAATCGTGCACGGATGATCACAGCGACTTTTTTGACAAAGCTTATGCTGATCGACTGGCGTTGGGGAGAGGCTTACTTCGCTGAAAAGCTGTTAGACTATGAGCTAGCTTCCAATAATGGCAATTGGCAATGGGCAGCGGGTACAGGCTGCGACGCAGCTCCTTATTTTCGTATCTTCAACCCTATGCGTCAAGCCGAACGCTTCGACCCTACCCAAGCATATGTTAAGAAGTGGGTGCCCGAATATGGTAGCCTTGATTATCCTGAACCGATCTTAGACTATACGTTGGCACGACAACGCGCCTTGGAGACCTATAAAAAAGCACTCCAAAAAAGGTAAAGTGTAAACATCCTTAGGGCCAATCTACCTTCTGTGTCTAAAAAACTAACTATGTGCTCTTATATAACGGTCTCTGTGGGTCGCTTTCAGTACCTCTCTTCTACGGAGCTCCGAACTTTTGGTAAAATAACGTCTACTCCTTACCTCTTTGGTAAGCTTTGTCTTGTCACACTTTTTCTTAAACCGCCGAAGCATGCGGTCGATTTTTTCTCCTTTGCGAGGCTCGATAATTAACATAATGACTAAATAGATAAGATATGCACGGCAAATATAGTACTTTTTTATGTTAATTACGAATTAGCAGCGAGCCACCGCTCTTGGCCTTGCAGGTCGCGGTATATACGCACATTAAAACTATGTTGTAGAAAGACAGCTTCCACTTCTCGGGCGAGTGGGGCATGGAACTCGACGTAGACATGGCCTTTTTTTGTCAAGTGTGTCTTAGCCAAGGAGGCGATCTTTTCATAAAAGAGGCATTTTTTATCATCAGGGACAAAGAGCGCTTCCATAGGCTCATGTTCCACCACACGCTTGCCCATGCCCTTTTTTTCAGATACAGGGATATAAGGTGGATTACTTACCAGGAGGTTCCACGCGCCTGACGGCACTTCTTCTTTGAGAAAGTCGAGGTGATGCCAAGTGATGTTTGCACCTAACGCTATGCCGTTCTTTTCAGCGAGGGCAAGGGCTTTTTTAGAAGCATCCAGCGCATGTACCACCGATGTTGGATACGCTTTTTGGATAGCTAAGGCGATGCACCCACTGCCCGTACATATGTCCAAGACACGCGCGCCTCGTAAATCATTTTCCTGCAAAATAGCATTGACCATCTCTTCAGTTTCAGGACGGGGGATCAAGACACTGGGGCTCACTTGCAACGTATGCGCAAGAAAGGGAGCCTCTCCCAAAATATATTGGATTGGCTCATCTGCTTGTAGGCGACCAAGAGCTTCATTGAGGGCTTGTAACGTAGCATCGTCTGCGGTGAGTACCTCCTCCAACACATGCTTGTTGAGGTCATACCCTAGATAGTAGGAGAGCAGCCGCCGACTGATGGCCTTGCATTCACATGGATCTTTGAGCCACGGCACAAGGAGGTCATACACACGTGCATACCAGATCCGCGCCGAAGCACTCTTCTGCGTTAGCATCAGGCCAGCGCTTCTTGGTAACGACGCGCCACACACTCCCAGTTGACCACCTGCCAAAAAGCGTCTACATAGTCGGCTCGTCGGTTTTGATACTTCAGATAGTACGCATGCTCCCAGACATCCAAACCTAAGATAGGAATGCCTTGTTTCTCCTTGTCGACCAGATCCATGAGCGGGTTATCTTGGTTGGGTGTCTGTGTAACGAAAAGCTTTCCCTCATCATCGACTACAAGCCATGCCCAGCCAGAGCCAAACTGTGTCAACGCCTGTTTAGTAAAGACTTCTTGAAAGTCCTCCATACTGCCAAAAGCCTCATCGATGATTTTCTCAAAGTCTCCAGACGGCTGCCCCTCGCCTGCAGGCGAAAGGATATCCCAAAAAAGCGTATGGTTCGCATGCCCCCCTAAGTTGTTTCTAATAGCCATGTTGTCATAACTACCCACCCTACGCAAAAAGTGGGACAAGTCAGACGAATAGTCTTGGACACCTGCTGATTGCAACGCCTTGTTCAGCTTGTCTACATAGCCTTGGTGGTGTTTGGTATAATGTATCTCCATCGTCTGGGCATCCACCCAAGGTTGGAGGGCATCATAACGATAAGAGAGTTTAGGGAGTGTAAATGTCTTCATGATGTAAAAGGGTTCGAAAAAAACATCCGCTACGCCCCATTCACTCATCCATTAGCTTCAAGAGGTGCGGTGTCTTAGGCTAAGGTACAACATTTTGCATATATGGGTTATCGAATGTGGACACAACGTTTTGCACAAAGAAAAAATAAACCCATCCCAAGACCATAGAGACGATGATACCAAAGGCTACCCTGAGCGCCCACGAGATGATCCACTCAAACACAATGACCGCCAATCCGTTGGTATCTGTTGTCTTTTCGAAGATTTTGTACTCCACATACATCGCAAACAAAGAGGGAATGACCACCTTAGGAGAAAGTATGCTTCTTCCTACCCCTAGAAAATTTACATTTGCAGCACCAGCGATCCCCTGTGACGGCATGCCACTCATGGAAGAAGCAATGATACCAAGCACCCCGATCAATAGGCCAATAAGCATCCCGAAACCTTCTATATAGAAGTAAAGATCCCTACTTTGCTGATCAGAAAGCGAGCCCCCTGCCCATTGAACAGCCTTTCGAAAGATCCATTCACCCAATGTATAGGATACCCATAAGTACGCAAAGAGTAGAAAGACAAGTATGCCCCCCGCACAAGCCATCCCAAAAAAATAACGCCAGTCATTCATCCCAAAACCTATGGCAACCGACAAAAAAGTCATCATAATCGTCGCGAAAAATATCGGAATACCATACAAAACACGCTTAAGGTTCTTTTCATACACAGGCTTCATAAGACCCTTTTGAAAATAATCATCAGTAAACTTTATAGGACTAAAAAGAAGGGATCTGCAAAAAGGTAGAAATGACATAAATACAATGAATAATAAATGAAAATTAAGGGTACAAGTTTAACACATCCCATTAATATAGACAAATAGATCTCGAATCAGAAAAAAAGAAAAGTAAGAAAAACCTATCATAAGCCGGCCAAACTAAGCAATCTTCCGTATATTAGCCTTATTTTCACCCTAACGAACGTCTGCCTCACGATTCTTAATCTTGAGAGAGGTAGGATAAGTCTATTGTTAATCATGATCAAAACCATCCAAGAAATCATCCATACTACCCCCTTAGATACCCAAGTAGTACTAAGCGGATGGATACGTAACAAACGCGAAGGCAAAGAAGTCATCTTCCTCGACCTCCAAGACGGCTCACAACAAACACCCCTTCAGCTAGTAGGTGACCCCCGCCTTATCCCTGCTGCTATACAGCGCAACCTGACCACAGGTGCCAGCGTACGGGTACATGGCCTCTTGCGCGCCTCGCAAGGGCGCGGGCAGCAACACGAAGTAACCATCGAAAAGATAGAACTCCTCGGTAAAGCAGACGAGACCTACCCCCTCCAACCCAAGCGTCATACCCTCGACTTCCTACGCAGCATCAAACACCTCCGTTTTCGTACCAACACCTTTCGCGCCATTTTTCGCATACGACACCAGCTATCGCAAGCCATTCATCGCTTCTTTGACCAAAGAGGTTTCCTCTACCTCCATACCCCTATCATCACATCAGCAGATGCCGAAGGAGCCGGTGACCTCTTCGCCGTAGTCGCTGACCTTGGCAAAGGGAAAGAAAAGCGACCCTTCTTTGGCAAACCCGCTTACCTTACCGTCTCAGGACAACTAGCAGGAGAAGCAGGTGCCCTAGGGCTTGGAAGAATTTATACCTTTGCCCCCACCTTTCGCGCAGAAAATTCCAACACCACCCGCCACTTGGCAGAATTTTGGATGATAGAGCCTGAAATGGCTTTTTGTGACTTAAAGGGAAACATAGAAGTAGCTGAAGCATTCGTCCAATACCTTATCAAAGATATCCTCGAAAACTGCCCCCAAGAAATCGCCTTTCTCTCTCAACAAGAAAAGCATAAACCTAACCGTCCCAAGATACCCCTCAATGAGCGACTTGCGCAGATAAGCACCCAACCTTTCCTGCGAATCACCTACACCGAAGCCATTGACCTGCTCAAAGCACACAAAGGGAAAAAATTTCAGTTCCCTATCAGCACGTGGGGCGCTGACTTACAAACCGAACACGAACAATATCTCGTACACACACTCAAACGCCCAGTAGTGGTGACCGACTACCCCAAAGGAGTAAAAGCTTTTTATATGCGTCAAAATGATGATAACAAAACAGTAGCTGCCATGGATGTCCTCCTTCCCGGCATCGGAGAAATCATCGGAGGTTCACAACGTGAAGAACGTTACGAGAAGCTCATCGAGACTATGCAAGCACACGGGATCAATCCTACAGATATGGCTTGGTACACCGATACTCGACGGTATGGAAGCGTGCCCCATAGCGGCTTTGGCCTCGGACTAGAACGCATGATCCAGTTCATCACTGTCATGGATAATATCCGTGATGTCATTCCCTTCCCTCGTACCCCAGGAAAAGCAGAAGCCTGACCCAGTCCTCTAAATGTTTTTAAAAACTAAAAACAAACTCTTTTTTGTGTTTATTATAAAAATACTATACCTTTGCCCCCTCTATTTAAACCCAACTTTTTATAAACTTTAAACCCATAAAAATGCTTCATTTTACTAAAAAATACAACCTCTTTACCTGCTTACTTATTGCTTCTGTAGCCAATATCTCTGCTGCTGCAGAACCTGACAAAAAAGTAGAGGCTTTTGAAGAAAATAGTACTTTGGAGAAAGAGATCGCCACAATCATCCCCGAAAAAATAGTCATCTCTAACGCTATCTCATGGTCGATCTTACTAACTATATCTTCCGCTCTTTACTGGTTCGCCACCTGGAGAGACAATGTAAATGGCAACAGTGCATGGGTGGAATCTCCTCGTACGAGACCCGCAATTTTGTGGTTTAAATGGTTCTACATGCTTGCAGGAAGTGTCATAGGATTCGATAAAAGTTCATGGATACTTACCAAAATAGTGCTCACTATATCAATAATTTTGGCTCCTCTGGCTATAGGATGGATATACGATCAACTAATGAATGCTGGAGCCCTGATCTCCTGGTTGGAAAAGTACCTGCCTAGCTTAATGGGCTATATGAATACCCTTTTCGGATATATCAACAAAGAAAGCATAAAAAGCAACCGTATGAAATATTTCCTTGCAATGATTGCAAGCTTCTCCATTGGTGTCTTCGGATTCGTTCGTACAATGATGGCCAACCTCATTCTCTATAGCGGGGGAGCTAGTATTCCTCCTAGCTTTAACATCTTCGAATCACTAATCTGTGGTTTAGTAGGTGTCATCGTAGTACCAATCGTATTCTACTTGCCTAAAATCTTGATAGCCATACCTCTAGAGACTTTGATCAACTCAATCTTGGGGAATAATCCTAAAGAAGAAGAGACAAAAAGTATAAAAAAGGTAAAGAAGACAAAAAAAAAGAAAAAGAGGAAAGCTAAAAATAAAAGGTCGTTGGCCATAATTTAACGAATCGGGGCAGAATTCTCGTGTGTCACGAAGTTGGAGTGTAGAGATACACCTCAGCGAACTGCGCAACTGATGATGATCTGGTTGACCTCAAGCGCTTTTCAGAACAGGCATAAGCTAGAAAGATAAATGAAAGTGAATCTCTGATTAAGCATCGGAGCCCCCCTGAATATCGTCAAAACTATTCTTTAAGAATAGTGAATATGAAGAAAATAACGAAAACCTGACTACTGGTTATGTGGCAAATGGCAAATTCCTCGTACTTATAAACCATGCTTTCTCTATCATCATGACGGGTAACTCTATCTTTAGCTGCTGTATGACAATTTCCTCTCTCAATTATGAGACAACTTTTCTTTTTTGTATGTAATTTAGTTTACTCTTACGATAATCAACAATTCATGAAGTACCTACATTCCCTGTATCGATGGAGTCTTTTCTTAGTCATTATCTCAGTACCAAGTGCTTTTCACGCATCAGAAAAAAAAGAGCCAGAAAAAGTGATCACTACTAAAGAAAAAATAGCTTCTTTTCCTATGAAGCCAAGGTTTTTGTTAAAAAAACTCTATAAAGAAGGCAAGTTCAAATATATCCTTAGCAACTACATCTATAAGCCTCAAAACAAAAAATTGCTCTTCCTTGTCGTGATGTTGAGCATTAGTCTTATTATCCCGATTTATAGCCTATTCTTCTATATGAAAGGAACCAACGTCTACGTACCTTATGAAAGTAGTAAATTAGTAAAGTATGGCATCATCCCCGCCAATATTTTTTTCTTTCTTCTGCTGTTCACCGTGATATCTGAAAATCAAAAATATGGCGATGAAGGTAGGATTGTTTTTACTGATACTGGGATTGCTTTCGTTAACTCAAAGCCTGTAACCGAATCGCAATGGATAAAATATGAAAACGTAAAAAAGATAGTTTACTATGGAGATATTATCGATGTGAAAGAAGAGAAAGATTTTGCTTTCTGCTATTTTAACGGTATTAAAAATGAGCAAAAAGGCTCTGATATTTACCTTGAGAGGAATCAGTTAGGTGATGAAAATTTCAATGAGG
>JBCCFU010000008.1:0-16603 GCA_039029575.1 Bacteroidota bacterium
ATAGTACTTTTCTCCTTGCTTGGCTCTTTGATGCCGATGACGTGCTACGCGTCCACTGGTGGAAATGACGTGCTTATACAAAACCTTATTTCACTAAAAAGTAATCCTGACAAAGCTAGAGAAGTCATTGACTCATTGAATAATTTAAAATATGAAGATTTAGAAAAAATTAAGATAACCCCAGAGTGCTTAGACTATGATATCATTAAAAGCCTTATTAGTAAGGTTAAAGATAAGAAAGAATTAGGAAAAGTAGCTCTTTTTTTTTGGTATGAGTATGAGAAAAGAATGCAAGTAGGTGATGTCGAGGAGCATAAAAGGACTGTTACGAAGATGATCGATGATTTACTATCTGCGATTGAAACTATGCCATATCAACCCGGTGCTAGGATTGAGAAATCTACCTTTGAGGTGGAGTTACTCAGTATCGCTACGGCAATGCTAATGACTGAGGGAAAAAGCAATCGTATCAATTACAAAGACATAAATGTAGATAATCTTAATATCGAGGTAGCCAGAGAAATTACAAGATGTGAGGATAGAATAGGGGGTGTAGGTCAGAGCTACTTTGAAAGAAACCCGAATCCTGTAATACATTTATTACTAAAAGCACAGGAAGATAAAGAAAAAGCAAGACAAAGAGCTATAATGCTGGCTCATGAGGCTATTAAAGTTCTTCACAATACTAATCTAAATCTTACTGCTAAGGTTGAGAGTCAGAAGGCTGGGAAGATGGCTTATAGGACACGATTGATTATTCTCTTGCTCTACACACTTATGCTACATAAAAAATCAATTCTTAAAGCCAATGATGACTTAGACAGAAAAATCATTGAGAAAAATTTCGAAACTAAGGATGCTTATAAAATTATAGTGAATAAGGCCTCCGAAAGCCGTAATCGATTTCCTTCGGAGTTTGAAGAAGAGATTCCCTCCTCACTTCTAAAAGAATTGTTAACCATGCTCGGAAAAGAAAAAGTAACATTGATGGCAAATGAAATCATTACAGCAGGAGAAGGAATAGGAGGATTCGAAATAAAAGTAAGAGGAAAATTATTAGAATATATTTTGGAGCATGACCTCGCGAATGTAAAAGATATGAAATTCTCTAAAGAAAGCTTCTCTAAGGATGGACCAGTTAGGAGGTTAAAGCCAGCATTGATAAAAAAATTGAAAAAAATCAACAACATAGAGAGTGATGAAGAGAGTGATGAAGAGAGTGACGACGAGAGTGACGGCAAAAAGAAAGACAAGCAGACAGGATCATCTCTTACTAACAAATTTGTACTCGCTGTCCCATTGACTTGTTTAGCAGGGCTTGCCTTTTACTTCTGGAAAAAATCGAGAAAAGAGGAAAAATAAGTGTGGAAAAATGCGCACCCGTCTTTTTAGTTGATCGGAGTGACTCGAAATGGCTGGGAGCCTATCTTCTGTGGTACCGTTTGATTACTTTTTCAAGTGATATCCCTATAAGATTATGCATTCTGCTTGTGTCTAACCTCTTGCAGCAAAGTTCGTGTGCCGCATGTGCCTCAGCGTCCTTCTACGAAGAGATACTGAACACCAAAAGAGGTTTAGTTCTTTTGGTTTTCATTGTATATTTCATTTTTTAGGCGGCCGACCCATTGGGGAGTGAGGCCTGTGTACTTTGCGATTTTTTGTATTTCCTCTCCATCAAGGATCATCTCACGCGTGATCTCTTGCTTTAGTTCTTTTTTTCCTTCCTTTTTGCCTGCTTCTTCCCTTCTTTTACACCTATTGCCTTGCTTTTCCTTTTTTCGCGTTCGACGCTTTTTTTGAGTGCTTCCATTTTTCTTTCCATTTGTTTTTTGTAAACAAAAGTGAGGGTAGCTTGGTATCTTCTCGAAGTTTTTCGATGATTTCGCTCTGTTTAAAGGAGTAAAAGCTTTGTTCGCTGACGATGATGTGATCGATGACTTTGATATCGAGAATATCGCCTGCTTTCATGAGGCGGTTGGTGATGTCGATGTCGGCTTTGCTGGGTTGGAGGTTGCCCGAAGGGTGGTTGTGGACGAGGATGATGTAGGTGGCGGATTTGTAGAGGGAGATGCGATGCCTCCCACCCAGGCTGGTAAGCTCTAAGGAAAGAATTTTAAGATTGTTGTTGAGGGAAAAAACAAAAATGTTCTTTTAGAGACATACTCCCACCACCAAAAAGGATACCCAATTTTGAATAGAGGCTTCTTGCGACCTAATGAGCCAGTCAAACTCATCCTTTCTAAATGGGGCAAAAGATACCCTGTTGTGATAAAATCTTGGAAAGACAGACTTAGATTTCCGCTCCCCCATAAATATATGATAAAAAAAAGTAGAAAACTGTATATCTTTTCTGCATGAACTATAAGAATATATCCTACAAACTACTTATTTGCCTTTTAATAGCCCCCCCCACGTTAGCTACCCAAAAGAAAAATATCCTTGTCCTAGGGCAAGCAAGCCAGGGAAAAGACGTTTTAATAGGAAAGTTAAAGGGAGGCAGCCTAACAAAAGAGCGATACGCTTTTTCAGCAGAACCTACTGTAGCTATAATAACTGAACTAGATAAAAAGCAAATAGAGGGAAGTACAACAAAAAATAGAAATTTTATACACATAGACATACCTGCCAACTCGACCCCTCAGGGATATGAAGCAGTACATGAAAAACTTTCTAAAATAAAAGAACCAATACATGGTATTTTGATAGTATGCTCTGCCCCATTACTTGAATCCCAGACTGTAGATTTTAAAAACTACATAGAGAGTAGTATGCTTCTTTTTAAGATAGATTGGGAGGAAATACTGCTTCGCACGTGCTTTGTCATTACGATGATAGATAGAATGGAGATTGTAGCTTCGTCCTTGCTTGAACGTCATTTTAAACGAGAAACGGCGAATCCGCGTTCTCAAAGAATCCTTTGGGCCCAGACACTCGCATCATACAATAATTTTTCTGCAACCACCAAAACTGGCAAAGTGATAGAAAGAAAATTTGAGATGGTGCCTTTTGATCCTTTTAATTATCTTAGTAGAGATGGCGACGAAACAAGTACAAAAAAATTACATGACTTGATCGATCGTTGGAATAAGGGTATCCAAATCAAAGACATCCTCTATCCCAAAAAAGACCCTGAAATAATAGAAAAAATAAATGAAATAAGAGAAAAAAGAAAATTATTTGAAAAAAGAAAAGCCGAAAAAAAGAAAAGCATCCTCAAAGAAATGGATGACTTGTTTACAACAGAGTTCGAAAAAGATAGAGAACAAGTAGAAGGACTAGTAGATAAGATCGTTAAAACGGCCAAGAAAACAGACTGGGATACCCTAGGACTATCCTCATTGGACAAAACCCTGAGAACCTTCTTAGGTGCGTCTTGGGAAATTAGGTCAGAGACTATTCCTGCGTTGAGCAATCAGTTCAATTTAAAAATGTCTAAAATTAATCATGTGAAAGACTTTCCATCTAAAAAAGAAGAAATAGAGAGAGAATACAGAGATAAGCTTGAAAAAATAGTATCTTCTAAGCAAAAAAACATAGAAGAAGCGTTATTAAAAAAACTCAGCCAAGTCACCAATAGACAAAAAGAAGAAGCAAAGAAAAGAGAAGAAGAGTGGGACAAAAGAGACGAGGAGTATCAACAACGGATGAGAGAGCAAGCCGACCTCGACAACGTGGCTCCCCAAAAAAAAATCAAAGCGGGCCCGCTATCGAGCTTCGGAAAAAGTGTGCGACATGCTACTTATGGCCTTACTGGCTTAGTAGCTATTCCTGTTATTTTTTACTTCATCTGGCAAAAAAGTAAGGGCAAGAAGAAAAAAATGGAAGTAAGTAGCGCGTGAGGGGCAAAAGGGAACCTTCACTTGCCACCTTGAAGAACCCTGCAAGAGAAGAGAGCTACTTTTTCGAGTGATATCCCTATAAGATTATGCATTCTGCTTAAAAAACCGTAACTTTGCCCCTTCATTTGAACACAAACTATCACCATGTCCAGAGACCTTTTTAACCAAGATGAGCACGACAGAATTATCCATGTCGACCTAAAAAACGAGATGGAGACCGCCTATATCGACTACGCTATGTCGGTCATCGTCGCTCGTGCCCTCCCAGATGCACGTGACGGGCTAAAGCCATCACAACGTCGCATCCTATACGCCATGGAGAAACTCGGCTTGAGTGGCAACAAATATCGTAAATGCGCCAAAATATGTGGTGATACTTCAGGTGACTACCACCCACACGGTGAGACGACCATCTATCCTACGCTGGTACGCATGGTCCCCGACTGGCTGATGCGCTACCCCTTGGTGAAAGGACAAGGTAACTTTGGCTCCATCGATGGAGATGGTGCTGCAGCCATGCGTTATACAGAAGCACGCCTTACCAAAGCATCAGCCTCGATGATGGAAGAACTTGACAAAGATACCGTCGACTTTGTGCCTAACTATGATGCAACCAAAGAAGAACCTACCGTCCTACCCGCTAAGTTTCCTAACCTCTTGGTAAACGGCACTTCTGGTATTGCCGTAGGTATGGCTACCAACATGGCTCCCCACAACGCACAGGAGGTAATCGACGGACTTTGTGCCTATATCGACAACTCTGACATCACCATAGACGACCTGATGAAACACATCAAAGCCCCCGACTTCCCTACGGGTGGCATCATCTACGGATATGAAGGCGTGCGTAATGCCTTCCATACAGGCAAAGGACGCGTCGTCATGCGTGCCAAAGCGGCCATTGAAACTACGAAGAACGGCCGCGCACAGATCGTAGTCACAGAGATACCTTATATGGTAAACAAAGCGGTGATGATAGAAAAGACCGCACAGCTCATCAACGATAAAAAGCTCGAAGGCATCGCCGACCTACGCGACGAGTCCGACCGCGAAGGACTAAGGGTTGTCTATGACCTCAAAAAAGATGCTATCCCCACCATCGTCCTCAACCACCTCTTTAAAAAAACCCAGCTTCAATCTTCCTTTAGTGTCAACAACGTAGCACTCATAGATGGAAAGCCCCAGATACTCAACCTGAAAGGCATGGTCAAAGCCTTTGTAGACCATCGCCACGAAGTCGTCACCCGCAGGACAAAATACGAACACCGACAAGCAAGTCAAAAACTCCACATCCTGGAAGGCTACCTCGTCGTCCTCAACCACCTTGATGCCGTCATCAAGCTTATCAAAACATCCAAAGACCCTCAGGTAGCCAAAGAACAGCTCATCAAGACGTATGAACTCTCAGAAGTACAAGCTAAGTCTATCCTTGAAATGCGCCTGCAACGCCTCACAGGCATGGAAAGAGAAAAGATCGTCAAAGAACATGCCAGCGTCAAAAAGCTTAAAGAAGAACTCGAAGAAATCCTTGCCAAAGAGAGCCTGCGTATGCAGATCGTCAAAGATGAGCTCACTGAAATAAAAAAACAGTACAAAGAAGGCCGACGCTCCGTCATCGAACACGATGCAGAAGACTTTGTCATGGAAGACATGATACCCAACGAAAAGATGGTCATCACAGTATCCCACCATGGCTATATCAAGCGAAGTCCACTCGTCGCCTACCGCAAACAACAACGAGGCGGCGTAGGCTCCAAAGGGGCCGCTACCAAAAAAGAAGACTTCACCAAGCACCTCTTCGTCGCCTCTGCACACGATGTACTCTTGATCTTCACTACCTCAGGATACGTCTTTTGGAAGAAAGTATATGAAGTACCAGAAGGAGGTAAAAATACCCAAGGACGTGCCATACAAAACTTGATAGCCATCCCCGCAGGCGATAAAGTTCGAAGCATCTTACGTGTCGAAAACCTTCACAAAGAGTCATATGTCAAAGATAAAAACATCGTCTTCTGTACAGAGAAAGGCATTGTCAAAAAAACACCCCTTTCTGCCTACACACGTCCGCGCTCCAACGGCCTTCGTGCAATCAAAACACAAGAAGGCGACCGCCTCTTAGAAGTACACCTGACGACCGGGGAAAGCCATCTTGTACTAGCCCTCCGCTCAGGCAAGGCAATCCACTTCCGTGAGGAAGAAGTGCGCCCCATGGGACGCGTTGCTACCGGCGTACGAGGTATTCGACTAGCTGGTGAAGACGACAAAGTAGTAGGCATGGCAAGTGTCTTACCTGAAGATAACATATCCCTCCTAGTCGTCTCAGAAAAAGGCTATGGCAAACGCTCTCGACTCAAAGATTATCGCATCACCCATCGTGGAGGTAAAGGTGTCAAAACCATTGAAATAACCAAAAAGACAGGTAAACTCGTAGCCATAAAAGCCGTAAAACCAGAAGACCAACTGATGCTGATCAACACTTCAGGCATCACTTTACGTACAGATCTCAACAAAATACGTATTATGAGCCGCGCTACCCAAGGAGTACGTGTCGTACGCCTACGTAAAGAAGACGAAATCGCCGCCCTTGATATCATCAACGAAGAAGATACTGATATTGCTGAGTAGAATTATAAAGAAAACAAAAATTAGCTCTCTCCATGGAGACTTTGTCGCCTCCTACGACGACTAGTAACCCCTAAAGTAAGCAAAAAAGCACCTCCTGCGACCGTGCCCATCGCTCCTGCCACAGAACCTTCAAGACATACAGCTAGGTAATAACCTAGGCAAGTGACCCAGATGTCGATGACGAGAGTGTAGAATATCATCCACTTGAGCTGATCTGTCAAAAGGTAAGCCGTAGCAGTAGGTACAACCAAAAAAGCGACCACCAGTACCGCTCCGACGATCTTAAACGCAACAACCGTGGTCAACGCAGTAAAAAACATCAGCAGGTAGTGAACATAATGCATGCGGATGCCGATAACATTCGCAAAATGAGGGTCAAAGCTCGTGATCACCAACGTGCGGTAATAAAAAGCTACAAAGAAGCTATTCGCGAGGAGCAACACGAGGAGCGAATAGATCGCTTTAGGACCCATGACCTTACCCCCATATACCCACACATCAAAAGGAATCAAGACAGGGTGTCCATATAAAACACACTGCTGGTCGAGGTCTACTTTCTGAGTGTATAGCGAGATAAGAATAATGCCAAGGGCAAAAAAAGTAGTAAACGTGATGCCGATAGCCACGTCTGCTCCAATGCCTAATTTATCTTCAAAAAAGCCGATCAGCAAAGTCGCCCCCATGCCTGCCAATGCAGCACCAACAAAGAGAACCACCGGACTTGTACTGTTAGTAACGATGAACGCGATCGCAAGACCTGGTAAAACAGCGTGGGAGATAGCATCACCTATCATCGCTTGCTTCCGTAAGATAAGAAAGTTGCCAAGCAACCCCGCATTGGCCGCCACTAAAAAGCTGGCTAGGATGATCCAAAGGCTGTTTGACATAGCATGAAACGATTAAAGTGCACTCGGAAGGACTCGAACCCTCATCGTCGGAGCCGAAATCCGATATTCTATCCATTGAACTACGAGTGCTTAAGATAGCAAAAATAGGTGCTCGGTCGGGATATGACAAATAGCTAGCCCTTCAGTTAGAAAATATTGAAAAAGAGGCCTCTCACTTTATACAAGATAGAGACCCCTAAATAACATAATATGTGAAAACAAACTCTGTTAAGACCTTTTTAACTTTGATAACTTATGATGATTCTTCTTCTTTCTTTTTTATCACACTTTTACTAACCATAAAGATCACCTCGAAGATTGCTGCGACTACGATACCAACGGCTAGCTGTACAACGCCCCAATGATACAATGTATGTAACCATTGATTTTTTTTAAAACCATCTCCTAGCCTTTTTTTCAGATTTTCCATAGGAATGTACTGCACTTTGACTATGTTGCCTTGTGTGATGACAAACATGTTCATCATCCATGCCCCCAGCAATAGGAAGCCAAAGTATTTTAGAGCACGAAAGATCTTAAACCCTCCTTTCTCTTTTTCATGGTCAACTCTCGTATAGGCAAAAAATTCTATACAGAGAGCTAAGAGAAACAAGAAGGCACTCATCAAGGTAATACCTAAGGCACCGTGCCATTTTTTTGTAAGAAATTCAAATTTGTCTTCTCTACTTACGAACCCAAAAAAATTTTTTTCTTTGACAACCATCCGTTCTTGGATAAAAGATTGAATTAAACCCCCCAACACAACAAGAGCGCAGTCTTTTACGAAATTGTAACCAAAGCAAACTATGAGGTTCGACTGAGCAGCTTCTTTTTCATCACCAGAATCGGCGTACGTGGTTGGAACGCTGGCACTCGTTAAAGCTAGTAACAGCGCGAATTTCTTTTTTGACATAGTATTATTTGGTATTAAAGTGTTTAAAAGGAACAAGTCTGAAGGTTATATAATGCGAATTTAAGTAACTATTGACTCATAAACAAAGTTTTTTTTCATTTTGTATTTTCTTTTGAATAGATAAGAGCGCAAGAGGATAGTAACGATAAGTTTTGTGTAAAAAAGAATATTCATGTCATAAAGGTAGTTTATTTTTCTTTGCCAAGGTGATGATCTCCTGCCAAAAAGAGTGGATCCGCAAAATCTTGGTTTGGTCGTCAGACTTTTTGAAGAAAATATGAAGATCTAGTTCCATTTTGTTCACCTCCAAGTTTTTGACAGTAGCATGGCACTTTTCCGATTCTATATGGGGGGTATGTTGGATTAACTTTTGGTATTCATCAAGGAAGTGTTCAATCTTTTTGTTGTCTTTCTGGTTAGCAGAAAGTGGAAGAGCATAGTAAGCATAGTGACACCTGCCGTAGTTATCCACTATAGAGGTAAGAAAAGCGTTGTTAGCGACCATGACGATGGAACCTGTAAAGCGTCTAAGCTTGGTGTAGCGGATGTCTACATCTAAGACGCGGCCCGACATGAGGCGTCTGCCTGCGCTGAATTCAATCCAGTCGCCTTCGGTAAAGAGGTTTTGTGATATGATAAACATGCCGCCTAAGATATCTTTGATGACGGGTTGAAAGGCAAGGCCTGCGATGGCTCCTGCGCTGATGGTACTCAAGCCGATATAGCTGATCATGCGATCAAAACCACGGGAACCTGCAAACAGAAAGGGGATAATGGCGATGATGAAAAGGGTGATAAGTAAGGTTTTAAAGACTCTACCATAAAAAAAGAAGGCCACGGGGATCGGCTTGCCAGCATTTTCTAACCTTTGGTGGATGATCCCAAAGATCGCATCAAAAATGGAGAGAACCCACAAAAGTGAACAGAAATAGGAAAAGGTTATCAGCGTTTGTAAAAAATAATTGACAAGTACAGTTTCAGGCAGTTCTTCAAAAAGATTACCATGGTACAACCCAAAATGAACCATCACAAAGCCTCCCATGCAGATGCTCGTTTTGGCTAGTTTACTCCATAAAATAGAAGCAACCTTTTCCTTAAAAAAAAAGCGACAAAGCCTTTTTAAAATTAGGCCAGTCGCTACAGCGCCTAAAAAGAAAAGCACAAGGACCATCCCTCCTTTTTGAAGGAGAGGAAGGTCTACCTCTTTGATCGTCTCTCTGAAGGTATGGGTAACCTCTGTTACTTTTATCGCCTTTTCTTCTTGGCTAAGGTTCATGGTGAGCTCAGTTGAAGGGTTTGTGTCAAATTTAATACATCTATCTATTAATAAACACACAAAAAGATGTTACCCAAACGAACACTCCTGGTTAGGAGCTTATGTACACTCTTTATTTAGAGCAAGAAAACATAACTCCTTATCGCTTTGAATGCACAGAAAGCCGAACCTCTTTCTTCCTTGAAGACTATGCTATTTTTCAGTTTGCTTTATAGGTGTTGTTTTAGGCCGCTATATCCTATACTTTTGAGGCATAAGCGTCGCAAAAGACATTACTCCTTGGTGAAATTAGGTGGTTTGCTATCTCTTTTTACTACTTTGACTCGCAAGAAGATCTTGATGATGTCAAGAAAGAGTTGGAAGAATTAAAATTTGAGTTTATAAATATTGGATGGGATGATCACTTAGCCATCTTTTCTGAAAAAAGTGGCCAATTCAAAAAATTTGAGAAATACGCTAGCCAACCATATTTTGACGGCTTATATATCGAAGAGAAGAGTGGTGACAATGTTAGTGTATCTAGCGCTGAATATTTTGGTAGTGTTTAAAAAAGTGTGTCTGTAAAAAATAGCTATTTTCAAACCAGGACTATTGAAGAGTATGCAGTGAAGTACAGGGTTTTCGGCACGTATGATAAGGAAGCTTTTAACTTGCAGAGGACTTTGAGGGCGGTGTTGCAGTTTGTTTTTCACTAAAGTCGACAAGTTCGATGAATGCCATTTCGGCGTTATCACCCGCTCTGTTCGGTAGTTTGATGATTCGTGTATAGCCGCCTGGGCGTTCTGCGATACGGGGAGCGATCTCGTTGAAGAGAGTCTTTGTGGTGCGTTTGTCTTGGAAGTGTCTGAACACTTGTCGTCGACTGTGAGTCGTATCTTTTTTTGTTTTGGTGATGATAGACTCTATGAAAGGCCTGAGCGCTTTACTTTTAGCAAGAGTAGTAATAATATGCTTATGCTCGATGAGTTGTTTGCCAAGGTTTTTGAGGAGTGCTTTTCTTGGGCCTTTTTTTCTTCCTAACACATATTTTTTTTTCATGATACAATTAATTTTTGGGTGTGGTTGGTTGGTAAAATGAGAGGTAGTTTTATTAATCGTCTATGAGGGGTTCTACTTTATACTTTTCTGCATCCATGCCGAGGGTAAGGCCTTTGGAGGCAAGCACGCTCTTAATGTCTTGGATAGCTTTTTTACCAAATCCTTTTTGCGCTACGAGTTTGCTTTCGTTGAGAGAAGCAAGATCAGCAAGATTTTTGTACCCTTTGTTGAGGAGGGTATTGTATACGCGCGGGCCTAAGTCGAGAGAGCCAATGGAAGTGTTGAGGAGTTGGCGCATGCGTAGGAATTCTTTGTTCGCAGGCACCTCTTCTTCTTCGACTTCTTCGGTGATAGCTTTTTCATCATAGAGCAAGGAGAAGTGTTTGGTAAGGTTATGAGCTGCTTGTTGTAGGGCATCTTCTGCGTTGATAGAGCCGTCTGTCTCTATTTCTATGGTGAGTCGTTCGTAGTCTGTCCTTTGCCCAACAAGTGTGGTGGTGACTTTGGGATTAACTCTTTTGATAGGGCTGAAGACAGCATCCATGGCGATATAGCCGAGGGCGTTATGTTTGGTTTTGTTGTCTTCGGCACGGAGGTACCCTTTGCTCTTTTTGAGTACGATGTCGAGGTTGAGTTCTTTTTTAGGGTCTAGTTCACAGATGACGAGGTCTGGGTTAAGGATTTCAAAAGAATTGGCAAATTGTTCGATGTCTTTAGCGAGAAACTTATCTTTGCCTTTGATCTGGATGGTGATCTTTTCGCCTTGGTATTCTCCTTTTTGTTTGAAACGTACTTGTTTGAGGTTAAGGATGATTTCGCTTACTTCTTGTACGACTCCTTCTATGGTGTCAAACTCGTGTTGTACTTCGTTGTCGAACCGTACGTGTGTGATGGCGAAGCCTTCGATGGAAGAGTGGAGTATCCTGCGTAGAGAGTTGCCTATGGTGATACCGTAGCCGGGGGCAAGGGGAGTCATAGTGAAGATGCCTTTGGCTGAATTTTCTATCTCTTTTATGACTTTTGTTTTAGAGGTACGAACTTGCATAGTGGTTGGATTTTGTGGTTATGGAGGATTTGTTATTTTGAATATAGTTCGATGATACTTTGTTGGTTGATGTGCTCGGGTATTTGCTCAATTTCGGGTATTTCGTTGAAGGTGACCTTCATGTCTTGTGTATTCCAGCTCATCCATGGGTATTTTTTAGCCTTGTTTTCGAAATTAGCCTGTTGGCTGATCATTTTTTGGGATTTAGGCCTTATAGAGATGATGTCGCCTGGTTTTATGAGATAGGAGGCGATGTTGACGGTTTTTCCGTTTACTTGAATGTGTTTGTGACTGACGAGCTGTCGAGCATGGCGTCGTGTTTTACCAAAGCCTGCTCTGTAGGCAATGTTATCGAGACGTTGTTCTAGTAGTTGTCGTAAAATGGTGCCTGAGTCACCTATTCTTTTGACGGCTTTATTATAGTATATTTTGAATTGTTTTTCAAGTAGTCCATAGATGTACTTGACTTTCTGTTTGTCGCGAAGTTGTGTGCCATACTCAGACAGGCGACTTCTTTTTTTACCGTGTTGTCCGGGGCCATAGTTTTTCTTTTCTAGTGTCTTTCCGTGCCCTAGGATGGGTTCGTTGTATTTTCTTTCTATCTTACTTTTGGGGCCTCTGTATTTTGCCATATTTTGGGGGGTTGAATGATGTAGTGTGTAGTATATTATGGTTTTCTTGGTTTGGAGGGTCTACAGCCGTTGAAGGGTTGTGGGGTGATGTCTTTGATGCGAGTGACTTCAAGGCCTTCTTCAGTGAGGGAGCGGATGGCGTGTTCGCGTCCAAGGCCAATGCCTTTGGTACGTACTTCGACGCTACGAAGTCCTTCGTTATATGCTTTTTGTGTGGCGCTTCTAGCTACCTGCTTAGCGGCGAAAGGTGTTGATTTTTTAGCTCCTTTGAAGCTTTGTTCTCCGGCGGAAGACCATGAGATAGTCTGGCCTTCTTTGTTAGTAAGGGTCACGATGATGTTGTTGAAGGAAGCTTTGATGTGTGCAATGCCTTCTGAGGAGACGATGACTTTTCTCTTTTTTGCTTTACTTTTTCTAGGTGCTGCCATAGGGAGATAGGGTTAGGTAAGGGTTATTTTTTCTTGCCGGCGACGGTCTTTTTGACACCTTTGCGGGTACGGGCATTATTTTTTGTGTTTTGCCCTCGTACGGGTAGTCCATTGCGAAGGCGTATGCCACGAAGACATCCAATGTATTTGAGACGGTCAAGTTCGTTGCGTAGCTTTCTTTTAAGTTCACCTTCGACCATATAGTCGTTAGTTATCTTCTCACGTACTTTTTTAAGTTCTTCTTCTGTCCAGTCGACGACTTTTTTGTCGGGATCTATTCCTTTCTCTTTTAGTATATTCTCGGAGGTTTTTCTGCCGATACCAAAGATAGAGGTTAGCGATATTGCGCCTCTTTTATGCTTTGGTATTTCTACGTTTGCTACTCTTGCCATAATGTTTAAGGTTGTGGAGGTTATTTCTTTTTCTTCTTACCTCGACTGGTGTTGCGACCTTGTCGTTGTTTGAATCTGGGATTGAGTTTGTCTATGAAATAGACACGGCCTTTTCTTCGGACGACTTGTCCGTTGGCACTTCTTCTTTTGATGGATGACTTGACTTTCATAATTATTTATGTCGATAGGTGATGCGTCCTCTGGAGGGGTCGTAGGAGGATACTTCTACGGTTACTCTATCTCCTGAGATGATTCGTATGTAGTTTTTTGACATTCGGCCTGAGAGTTTGGCCAGCACTTCGTGTCCATTGGGAAATTCAACGGTAAACATTGTGTTGGGATGGGTACTTTTTACGATACCTTCTTGTTCAAATCCTTTTTCTTTGGCCATATTTTTTCTTATAAGTGTTTGGTAAGTATTTCGGGTTGGTTATTTATGATGGCGATGGTATGTTCATAGTGGGCCGTAGGGCTAAGGTCTTTGGTTTGGACGGTCCATCCGTCAGAGCCTTCGTAGATATCTGGTTGTCCTAGGGAGACGATAGGTTCTATGGCAAGCACCATGCCGTTTTTTATTTTTTCTTGGTGTTGGGTGGTTGGATAGTTGGGGATATGGGGCTCTTCGTGTAGGTGTTTACCGATGCCGTGTCCTCCATATTCTTTGATGACGTGATAGTTATGTTTTTTGATGTGTTGTTCTATAGTATGACCGAGGTCTTCTATGGTGTGTTGTGTGGTGGCTTTCTCTATGGCAAGGTAGAGCGCCTCTTTGGTTTGAGAGAGCAAATTTAACAATTCTTTGCTAATATTTCCTATTGGAACGGTGTTTGCTGCGTCGGTATGGTGTTTTTGATAGTATACGCCACAGTCGATGGATAGGATGTCTCCATCTTTTAGATAATAATGGCTGGGTATGCCGTGGATGACTTGTTCGTTGACAGAGGTGCAAAGGGTTGCGGGGTAGCCATTGTATCCTTTGAAGGAAGGGATGGCATTATGATCACGGATGACTGTTTCTGCTATTTTATCGAGTTCGGCGGTGGTGATGCCTGGTTTTACGTGAGTGACTACTTCCTTGTGAACTTGGGTCAGTATGTCTGCCCCTTTTCGCATTAGTTCGATTTCTTCGGCTGTCTTTAGGAACATCATAGGGAAAAGGAGCGGTTAGTTTTATTGATTTGTCCCAAGGAGGTGGGCGTGAGGGGCCTTGAGCATGCCTTTGTAGTAGGTGTCAAAGAGATAGCTTTCAATACGTTTTCCGATATCTAGAATGACCCCTATGGTGATGAGCTGAGAGGTGCCTCCAAAGTAGCGGCACATTTCTTTTTCGTAGCATATGAACTTCTTGGCAAGGACGGGGATGAGGGTGATGCCTACAAGGAAGAGGGAGCCGGGAAGGGTTATTTTGCTGAGTTTTTCATCGATATATTCGGCTGTAGATCTACCAGACATGATACCTGGAATGAAGCCGTTGCTACGCTTTAGTTCGTCGGCCATTTCATTGGCGTTGACAAAGATAGTGGCATAAAAGAAGCTTCCCATGAAGATAAGGGTACAGAGAATAAGGTTATATTGCCAACCATAGGTATTGCTTAAAGTGCTTACGATGGTGGTGGCATAGCTGTTGGGGTTCCTTTGGGCAAAGAACTTAGCGATCATAAGAGGAATGGAAGTGATGGTCTGGGCAAAGATGATGGGCATGACTCCTGGCGTGTTTAGACCAATAGGCAAATATTGCCGTGCACCGCGGTACGTAGCTTGGGCTCCGACCATCTGGGTAGCATACTGAAGAGGGATCTTTCTTAGGCCTTGCATGAAAGTGATGGTGATAGTGATGATCAGCAGGAGGATGAGGAGCTTGAGTATGAAGAAGAGAAGGGTACTTTCTTTGTTACTATATTCTACATACAAAGCTCCTAACAAACCGGAGGCGATGTTGGAGGTGATCAATACCGAGCTACCGCTACCTAACCCTTTGGCGGTGATACGGTCGGCAAGCCATACACAAAACATGGCACCTGTGGTCAGTACCAAGATGGTAAGTGGGAAAAAGAAAAGACGAGAGATCATGGGCACACGGGGATCGCGTGCTATGGCACCTACGTACATGGTGGATTGCATGATGGCCATGCCAAAGGTGATGTAGCGTGTGATCTGATTCAGTTGGGCACGTCCTGAAGGACCCTCTTTTTTCAGTCGCTGAAAGTAGGGGATGGTCAGAGAGGTAATCTGGGTGATAATAGATGCTGAAATATAGGGCGAGATGCCTAAGGAGAAGATTACCTTACCACTGAGGGCCGTGCTGTTCAGCAAGATATCCAAGAACTTGGCAAAGTCCGAGCTCTCCTGAGACAATATCTCTAAGTTGATGGTAGGCAACACGATGTAGATACCAATCCGAAAGATAGTCACATAAAAGAGCGTATTGTATAGACGCGTGCGGAGCTCTTTGGTTTGATAGATGTCTTTGATGGTATTGAACCAGCTGGTAATCATAAGTTAAGTTGGTCTTTTAAAGTTTGTGAATGGTTCCGCCGTTTTTTTCAATAGCTGCCTGTGCTTTCTTTGAGAAGCCGTGGGCTGAAATTTCTAGCTTTTCAGGTAATTTCTCTGCATCTCCTAGTATTTTGCAGGTGTCTGTCTTTTTGCTGAGCAGCCCTGTCTTAATGTAAAAGGCCAAGTCGATAAGGATGGTCTTGTGTTTCGTAGCGTAGTCGGCGATGACAGCAAGGTTAATAGGGGTGTGAGGTGGGTTTTTACGCTTGAGTCCGCCGAACTTAGGCACACGTCGTACATAAGGTGTTTGCCCGCCTTCAAATGCTGGCTTTCTGCTATACCCTGCGCGCGACTGTTGTCCTTTGTGCCCTTTCGTAGAAGTACCTCCTTTTTTGGAGCCTTCGCCGCGTCCTATACGCTTCCTCTTTGTAATAGCGTTGGGTGCAGGTTTGAGTGAGTGGAGTTTCATGATGTTTTCTATGTGGTTTCTGTTTCTACAAGGTGTTGTACTGCTTTTACCATACCCAAAAGGGCAGGGGTTGCTTTATGGGTTACACTATGACCTAGCTTTCTCAGGCCAAGTGCCTCAATCGTCGCTTTCTGCTTTTTATGATAGCCTATTGCGCTCTTTTTCTGGGTGATCTTGATTGTCTTTGCCATTTTAAATTAAAATTAGAAATACATTTTTTATCCATTAAATACTTTTTCAATAGATATACCACGCCTTTTGGCGACCATTTGAGCACTATTTTGTTGTTGCAAGGCATCGAAGGTAGCTTTGACGAGATTATGGGGGTTGGAAGCCCGTATGCAGTTCCTAACAGATGTGCCAAGCTCTGTCAAGGATCCACTGTCATCGTAGTCCCAACCAGTAGCCTGCGCCCCCGGGGCGCCAGGGTCAAAATAAGAACAATTCCCATCCCCAGCCCCTCCCCCCACGGGAGGTGGCGCACGCGGGGCCGCGCACCCGTGGGGCGGGGGCGCCGCCCGGGCGGCGGGAACGGGGCGAGCGGGGGCCGCCGGGCCGGCCGG